>CAZDGT010000395.1:0-3506 GCA_964504905.1 uncultured Bordetella sp.
CATCGGCGCCGGCCGCACGCGCTTCATGCGGGGTCCCTCGTTGACGTAGCATTCGGTGACGAACAGCTTGTCCACGTCCACGTCGTTCGAGCGATTCTCGGCATTGGCGATGGCCGACCGCAGCACCTTCTCCACCGACGGCGCGATGCGCTTGTTGGTGGTGCGCAAAATATTGATCGCATCCCCGGCCTTTTGACCGCGAATGAGGTCGACGACAAGCCGCGCCTTCTGCGGTGACGTTCGAATATATCTGGCTTCCGCTCTCGCTTCCATGTTTATCCTCTAAGCGGGCTTAGCGGTTTTTTCCGCCGCCGCTTTGGCCGCATGACCCTTAAACGTCCGCGTAGGCGAAAACTCGCCCAACTTGTGCCCCACCATGTTTTCAGTGATGTACACCGGGATGAACTTTTTGCCGTTATGCACGGCCAGCGTGTGCCCGATAAATTCCGGCAGAATCGTCGAGCGCCGCGACCACGTGCGCACCACTTTCTTCTCGCTCTTCACGTTCATCGCTTCCATCTTTTTCATCAGATGGTCGTCGACGAACGGACCTTTGGCTAACGAGCGTCCCATGTTTCGGCTACCTCTTCTTCGTCTTCCGCGTCACGATCCACTTATCCGTGCGCTTGTTATTGCGGGTCTTGAAGCCGCGCGTAGGCTGGCCCCACGGGGTCACCGGATGGCGTCCGCCGCTGGTTTTGCCTTCGCCACCGCCGTGCGGGTGATCGACAGGGTTCATACTGACGCCGCGGTTATGCGGCATCTTGCCCATCCAGCGCTTGCGTCCGGCCTTGCCCAAGCTGACGTTTTCGTGCTCTACGTTGCCCACCTGGCCGATCGTCGCCGCGCACTCGAGCGTCACCTTGCGGATCTCGCCCGAGGGCAGCTTGAGGAGCGCCATACCGCCCTCTTTCGAAACCAACTGAGCCTGCGCTCCGGCCGAGCGCGCCATTTGCCCGCCCTTGCCCGGCTTCAGTTCGATATTGTGAACCACCGTACCTGCTGGAATATTCTTCAATGCCAGCGAATTGCCGACCAGAATATCTGCTTCCGGCCCCGAGGTCACCTTGCGTCCGACTTCCAGACCCACGGGAGCCAGAATGTAGCGCTTCTCACCATCCACATAATGCAGCAGGGCGATACGCGCGCTGCGATTAGGATCGTATTCGATAGCCGCCACCACTGCCACGATGCCATGCTTGTCGCGTTTGAAATCGATCTCGCGGTAGGCCTTCTTGTGTCCGCCGCCACGGAAGCGCGACGAAATGCGTCCCGTGCTGCTGCGTCCGCCGCTGGCGCGCTTGCCTTTCACCAGGCTCTTCTCCGGCGTCTGCTTGGTGATTTCCTCGCGCGACAACACCGTCTGGAAACGGCGTGTGGGCGTAGTCGGTCTAAAACTTTTTACCGGCATGTTAGATCTCCGCGTACTCCGGCATCTTCTCGCCGGCCTTCAAAACAACCCAGGCTTTCTTCCAATCCGCGCGGTAGCCCGAAAACTTTCCCCGCCGCCGCAACTTGCCCGCCGTCATTGACGTGCGAACCTCAGCCACTTTCACTTTGAAAGCCGCTTCTACTGCGTGCCGGATCTCGGTTTTGTTGGCATCGACTGACACCTGAAAGCACAGCGTGCGATGGTCGTCCTTCTTGGTGACACCCTTCTCGGTCACGAGCGGACGTTTGATTACGTCGTATAAGTTCGCCATTATGCCAATGCCTCCGACAATTTCCGGGCGGCGGTCTCGCTGAGCAACACCTGGTTGTGCTGCAGCAGATCGTAGACATTCACGTCGCGGCTGGCCACCAGTTTCACGCCTTCCAGATTGCGGCTGGAGAGTTCCAGATTCTTGTGCGCGCCGTTATCCACCAGCAAGACGCTTCTCTTGATCGCCAAGGTGTCGAGCGCCCGGCGCATCAGCTTGCTCTTAGGCTCGGCTGCGGGAAACTCGCGAACCACGCGCAATTCGCCGTCGCGAAGTTTCGCAGTCAACGCGCTCTTGAGCGCACCCAACTGCATCTTGCGCGGCAGATGGTAAGAATAATCCCTCGGTTGCGGACCGTGCGTCGTTCCGCCATGCCGCCACAGCGGGCTGCGAATCGAACCCATACGCGCGCGCCCCGTGCCCTTCTGCTTCCACAATTTCTTCCCCGAACCGGCCACTTCGTGCCGCGTCTTGGTCGAAGCCGTGCCCCGGCGTGTTCCCGCCAGATGATGCCGCACCGCTTCGTACAGCAGATCTTCATTCACGGGCGCCGCGAAGACGGCGTCGGCAAGCTCAATCGAGCCGACTACTTTGTTATTGAAATCGATGATGTCTACGCTGGGCATGGCTACCTCTTGGCCCTCCGCACAATGACATAACCGCCGTTGGGGCCCGGCACAGCGCCCTTGACGAGGATCACATTGTCCTCGACATCCACTTCGACGATTTCGAGGTTGCGAACGGTCACGCGTGCGTTGCCCATCTGTCCGCCCATGCGCATGCCCGGAAAGACACGCGACGGAAAACTGGACGCGCCGATCGAACCAGGAGCGCGATGGAACATCGAACCGTGCGTCGCATCCGAACCACGGAAGTGGTGGCGCTTGACGACGCCGGCAAATCCGCGACCCTTGCTGACACCGATCACATCCACTTTTTCGCTAGGCTTGAACTCTTCAGCTAGAACGCGGTCACCCGCCTTCATGTCGCCGGAGGTATTCTCATCCAGCAAAAACTCCCGCTGGAATTTGACGCCCTCCGCGCCGGACTTCTTGAAGTGCCCCGCACGCGGCTTGGAGACGCCAGATTTCTTGGCATATTCCATAAACCCCAACTGGACGGCATCATACCCGTCGCTCGCCGGCGTCTTGCGTTGCACCACGATGCACGGACCGGCCTTCAGCACCGTCACGGGCACCACTTGCCCGTCCGGCCGGAACACCTGCGTCATCCCGATCTTTTTGCCTAAAATTCCTGGGCTCATTTGCGATCCTTCAAGCGGCCACGCCGCCCGCTATTTCCCTTTACCGAACGCCTTGATCTCGACGTCCACGCCCGCCGGCAGATCCAGCTTCATCAACGCATCCACCGTGTCCTGCGTAGGCTCCAAAATATCCAGCAAGCGCTTGTGCGTCCGGATCTCGAACTGCTCCCGGCTCTTTTTGTCCACGTGCGGCGAACGCAGCACGGTGTACAAATTCCGCGCTGTCGGCAGCGGAATCGGACCCGCCACCGAAGCTCCCGTACGCTTGGCGGTGTCCACAATCTCGGTTGTGGATTGATCCAGAATCCGATGATCGTACGCCTTCAGGCGAATACGAATGCGTTCCCGTAAGCTGCTGCTGTGTTTTGCCATTAGCGTTGTACTATTCCAAAATTTCCGAAACCGTACCGGCGCCCACCGTGCGTCCGCCTTCGCGGATGGCGAAGCGCAAGCCCTTGTCCATGGCGATGGGCGTGATCAGCTCGATCTCGAGCTGTACGTTATCGCCCGGCATCACCATCTCCATACCCGCCGGCAACTGC
>CAZDGT010000396.1:0-20543 GCA_964504905.1 uncultured Bordetella sp.
TGACCTTGCCGCCCTTCATCACGAACTTGACCCGCTGCAGTTCGGTGATGTCGGCGAGCGGATCGCCCGAGACCGCGATCAAGTCGGCGAACTTGCCCTTCTCGATTGACCCCATCTGATCCTGCCATCCCAACACTTCGGCATTGATAGTGGTCCCGGCCTGGATCGCGCGCGTGGGAGTCAAACCCACCTTCTTCACCAGCCATTCGAATTCGAGCGCCTGGGTGCCATGGGCGAAGGTGGAACCATCGGCTCCGCTGCCCATCATTACTTTGATGCCTCTGGTCGCGGCTGCCATCGATGCGGCCTTCTCGAAGATCGGGATGATGCGATACTTGCCGCCCGTGTTCTTGGCGTCGTTGTCATCCATATAAGGTTCGGTGTAGCGAATGCCGGTCGGATCGTAGTAGAGACCCTTGGCGGCCATCATGTTTATCTGTTCCTGGTCGAGTCCGAAGCCATGCTCGATGGTGTCGCAGCCAGCGACGATAGCGTTCTTTTGCCCCTCGCCTCCATACACATGGCAGCCCGCCTTCTTACCCAAACGATGCGTCTCATCGATCAGCGCCTGCAGAACAGGCAACGGATAGGTCACGACATATTGATCCTTGCCGGTGGGAGAGAACGAATATGCGCCGGCGGGATAGAGTTTGATCCAATCCGCACCGTGTCCGATCTGTTCGCGAACGGCGGCGCGCGCTTCTTCCACTGAGCTCACCACCGCGCCGTTCAGCGGATCGCCGGGCTTATCTCCCCAGACGATGCCGCGCGTCGAGACCTGGTAGCGAGGGCCGTCGATCTCGCCGCGGTTGATGGCGTCGCGGATCGCGACATCGCCGTAGCCGTTACCGTGGCTGGTCATGTCGCGCGCGGCGGTGAAGCCCGCTCGCAGATCGGCCTGCGCGTTTTGGACGGCCAGCAGCATGGACGCTTCGGTGGTTCCGTTCGGTTTGCGCACGTTGAACATGTGGGTGTGCGCGTCGATCAGGCCTGGCAGTACGGTGGCTTGGCGGAGGTCGATCACTTCTGCACCCGCCGGGATCTTCACTTGACCTTCGGGTCCGACTTCGGTGATGCGATCGCCAGTAAGCAGCACCACTTGGCGCGCGGACATCTGGCCGGTCTTGGTATCCAGCAAGCGTCCGGCGCGAACCGCGATGACGTGCGCGGCTGGCGGACATTTATATATGCCGCCGTCGGATCCCACGCAGGGGACAGCGCCCGCGCCTCGCCAAGGAGCCGGCGGTGGCTGAGGCTGGGCAAGTAGCGTCACGGCGCTCAGCAATAGTCCCAATGATGTTCCTAGTGATTGCATGGAGTGAACCTAGCGTACAGCAGTCTTCGCAAGATTTTGGTCGTGCATCAGGGTGAGGGCTTCGAGCGCGGCGCGTTCCATCACGGAACGTGGCGCACTGTCGTCAGTGAAAATTTCAAACTGCCGTACGGCCTGCTCGATAAACATTTCCAGGCCGTTGATACATTCCGCGCCCTGGTTCTTGGCCTTGCGTAGCAGAATGGTTTCGAGCGGGTTGTACACCATGTCGAAAACCAGTTTCGCGGGGATGTGTCCGTTGAAGAAACATTCGTTGGCGCGCGGCGACATGCCCAGCGGCGTGGCGTGAATCAGCACATCGAACATACGTGTATTGGCCTGCTCGCGCGTCAGCAATTCGGCGCCTACCGCGCGCGCCAGGACGCGGACGCGGTCCAGATTGCGCCCGGTGATCGCCAGTTTGGAGCCGGCTTCCGCCAGCGCGTAAATCGCGCCACGGGCCGCGCCTCCATTGCCAACGATTAGCGCCGACGCCTTGCCCAGGCGCAGGCGCTTCGCCAGCGGGCGTGTCACGCCATCCGCGTCAGTATTCGTCCCGCGCCATTTCCCGGACTTACGCCACACAGTGTTCACTGCGCCGATGCGCCGGGCGAGCGGCTCCACCACATCCAGATAGCGGATGATTTTTTGCTTGTGCGGAATGGTGACGCTGAAACCGGAGAGCGGCAGCTTCGCCGCCATATGAAAAAAGTCTTTGAGCTGGATGGGGTGGACCAGAAACGGCAGGTACACGGCGTCAACGCGCCGTGCCTGAAACGCCCGGTTGTGAACGGCCGGCGAAATCGAGTGGCGGACGGGGTCGGCGATCACTCCGTAAATCTTGGCGTTGCGCGAAATCTTTTCCACGCGGTAAAGGTTGCGCAACTGGCTGGCCGAGACTTGTCCCGACGCGGTTCCCACCGCCGCATTCGGAGCCGCATAGGTATAGATCCCACCGAAACCGGGAGACAGCACGCGCGTGGGGAATCCAGTCTCTCCCATCGCCAGCAGGACCGTATCGAGCTTGGGATAGTTGCGGGCGATTTCCAGCACCTTATAGTTGTCCGAAGGTTTCTTCGCCGTGGTGACAATCTTATAGCCGTCGGCCGGAATGCGCTGCATGCGGCGCATCACAGCGTCCGTGGGGGGCGTGCCACCATAGTTGTGATACGACAGCAGCACGTAGGCTAGCGAGCGCAGCACTTCGACGCGCGGGCGGCAGCCCTCCGCGCTCTCGATCTCCAGGTCCACGGCCTTTACTCCCGCGGCGATGGCGGACTCCAGAATGCGCAGTTGCTCTTCTATGCTGCCGTTGAAGCGGCCGTTGTTTTGGTGGCGCCGGCACGTGGCAAGGATCACGCAATCGGCATGGCGCGACAGAAACTTGCGGATCGCGGCGACACCCTGCTCGGGCTTTGGCAGATAGTCCAGGCGCACCTCGAAGAAGCGCTCGCCGGCGTCGTATTCACTGCGGGCATGGGCCAGCAGCGTCTCGGCGTCGGGAAATCCGAGAGCAATACAGATGCGCGGGAATGGAATCCGGGGCGGCATCGAAGCCAGAACAGCATATCACGTCAATGGGGGTAGGTAAGGTGGGGCTGCCACCGGCGGCCGAGGCGATAGAATGAGGCCGATGGCTTTCGGCGAACACGGTCAAGGGCTGCCGGATGAAGTAGAGCGCTTGCTTCACGGCCTGGGCGTCCCCAGGAGTAGCTTTGAAAGCGGCGACATCGAGGTTAGCAGTCCCATTTCCGGAGAAACGATCGGCCACGTAGCGTCCATCAGTCCGGCGGCCGCGCGCGACAAAATCGAGCAGGCGCACCTGGCGTTTCTGGACTGGCGAAAAGTGCCGCCGCCGCAGCGTGGCGAATTGATCCGTCTTTTCGCCGAAGAATTGCGTGAACACCGAGCCGCTCTGGCGCGGCTGGTGACCATCGAGGCCGGCAAAATCGTTTCCGAGGGGACCGGCGAGGTTCAGGAAATGATTGACATCTGCATGTTCGCCTGCGGCTTGTCGCGCCAGTTATATGGCTTGACGATCGCGACGGAACGGCGGCAGCATCGCATGATGGAGACTTGGCATCCCCTGGGCGTAGCAGGTGTGATCTCAGCCTTTAATTTCCCGGTGGCAGTGTGGGCGTGGAATGCGGCGCTGGCAATCGTGTGCGGCAACGCAGTGGTCTGGAAGCCTTCGTCAAAGACGCCGCTCACGGCCTTGGCGGCGCAAAGTCTCCTCGATCGCGCCGTCGCGAAGTTTGGGGGCGCACCCAGCGGACTTTCCACAACCATGATCGGGTCGCGCGAGATAGGAGAAGCGCTCGCCGATCATCCGCGCGTGCCGCTGCTTTCCGCTACGGGTTCGACAGCCATGGGACGCGCGCTGGCTCCGCGCGTTGCCAACCGGTTCGGAAGAGCGCTGCTCGAACTCGGCGGAAATAATGCGGGGATAGTTTGTCCCACGGCGGACCTGGAACTTGCGCTTCGTGCCATTGCTTTTGGAGCGATGGGCACGGCCGGGCAGCGCTGCACTACATTGCGGCGGCTGATCATACACGAAAGCATTTATGCCAGCCTATTGACACGGTTGAAGGCCGTATACGCCTCAGTTACGGTCGGCGACCCTCGCGGGGAGGGAACGCTGGTCGGTCCGCTCATCGATAGGCAAGCCTTCCAGGAGATGCAAAGCGCGCTCTCCACGGCGAAGGCGTCTGGTGGCAAAGTCACCGGCGGCGAGCGCGTGGCGATTGGGGATTGGCGGGATGCATACTATGTCCGCCCCGCGCTGGTAGAGATGTCAATTCAGTCAGACTTGGTGAAGCGGGAGACGTTCGCGCCCATCTTATATGTGATGAAGTACACGGATTTCGCGGACGCTTTGTCTCTGCACAACGATGTGCTGCAAGGCCTGGCGTCCTCGATTTTTACGCGCGATTTGCGGGAATCCGAGAGGTTTCTCTCGGCGGAAGGCTCGGATTGCGGTATTGCCAACGTGAACATCGGCCCCTCGGGGGCGGAGATTGGCGGAGCATTTGGCGGAGAGAAGGAGACCGGAGGCGGCCGGGAATCGGGCTCCGACTCCTGGAAGGCGTATATGCGGCGAGCAACGAATACCATCAACTACGGCGATGACTTGCCGCTGGCGCAGGGCGTCCAGTTCGACATCGATTAAAGGAATCTTATGTCCGGACCCAAAATCAGGACCGCTCTCCCCGGGCCGAACGCCCAACGCATCATCGCTGAAGACGCGCAGTATATTTCGCCGAGCTATACGCGCTCCTATCCGCTGGTGGCCAAGCGCGGCCGCGGCGTGATGGTTGAGGATGCCGACGGCAATGAATTTCTGGACTTCTCCGCCGGAATCGCCGTCACGTCGACGGGCCATTGCCATCCCGAAGTGGTCGCCGCAGTGCAACGCCAAGCCGCGGAACTGATTCACATGTCGGGCACCGACTTCTACTACGAGCAGATGACGGAAGTGGCAAAGCGGCTATCGAGCGTCGCGCCGATGCCCGGACCACACAAATTCTATTACGGCAATTCCGGGGCCGAGGCCATTGAATGCGCGATCAAGCTGGCGCGCTATCACACGCGGCGGCAACACATTGTCGCTTTTTATGGCGCATTCCACGGACGTACGATGGGCGCCCTGTCATTGACTGCTTCCAAACCACAACAGCGACGCCGTTTCTCGCCGCTGGTGCCGAGCGTGACTCATGTCCCGTTTCCAAACGCGTATCGCGGAGGTTCCGGAGATGCCCTGGGCTGCGCACGATTCATTGAAGAAAGGCTATTCCGATCCACCGTCGCGCCGGAGGAAGTGGCTGCGATTGTAGTCGAACCCATTCAGGGCGAAGGCGGGTATCTGGTGGCTCCCTCGGATTTCCTGCAGGAGATTCGGCAGATCTGCAATCGCCACGGAATTCTGCTGGTAGTGGACGAGGTCCAATCCGGAGCGGGGCGCACGGGAAAATGGTGGGCGATCGAACACTCCGGAGTGGAACCCGACATAGTGGCTATCGCCAAGGGAATCGCGTCCGGCATGCCCCTGGGCATCTGCATGAGCAAGGCTCACATCATGGATTGGGTGCCGGGTTCGCATGCTTCGACGTTCGGCGGCAATCCGGTCTGTCTCGCGGCCGCGCTTGCAACCATGGATATTCTGGAGCGCGAGGCTATCGCAAACGCCGCGGCCGTTGGCAATCAAATGCTAGAGCGTATGCGTCCCTGGACCGGCCGGCATCGAATGGTCGGCGATGTCCGTGGGCGCGGCTTGATGATCGGCGTGGAGATCGTTCAGGATCAGAGCTCGCGAAAAGCGGCGGGTCCGGAACGCGACGCAATTATCCAGCGCGCGTTTGAACAAGGCTTGTTGCTGCTGGGCGCCGGTGAGAATACGATTCGCCTGTGCCCTCCGCTGATTGTCTCGAGCGAACAGGCTGCGATTGCCCTGGATATTCTTGAGGAGTGCGTTCAGGAGGTGAGTTAGGATGTCCCGACTTCTCAGCATCGCGATCCTGATCGGCTTGATGACCAATGCGGCGGGGGCGCAAACCCCGCGGCCGACGCCACCAACGCGCGATCCGCACACACCTGGTTATGTCACGGCGAAGGAATTGCCGGATGGCGCCATACCCCCGGCGAACGCCGACGGAAACTTCATCATCGGGCCCACGCACAATCCCGCGCCGGAGATGACTCCGCAGGAAGGCGTCCCGCAGGGAACGGTCTCCACGTTCAACATGGAATCGGCCGACAGCAAGATCTATCCCGGCATCGCGCGCGAGCCCAATACGTTTGGCACGCCGGACCCGGCCGATCCAGCCACACTGATCGTCTCCACCAGCCTCCCCGCGCCTTACACTCGCCGCGTGACCGTGTATGTTCCCAAGCAATATGTCCCCGGCGCGGTCGCGCCATTCATCGTGGGAGCGGACGGACCCGACCCATTGTTGTTCACAGCGCTGGACACGCTAATCGCCCAACACCGGGTGCCGGTGATGATTGCGATCTCCATCAGCAATGGCAGCGGCGACGCCCAAGGAAGCCAGCGCGGCTTGGAGTACGACACGATGTCCGGCTTGTACGCGGAGTTTGTGGAGAAGGAAGTGCTGCCTCTGGTGGAGAAGCAATACAACGTGAGGTTGACCAAAGATCCCGAAGGCCGCGCGACGATGGGCGGCAGCTCCGGCGGCTCATGCGCGTTGATCATGGCCTGGTATCACACGGAGCTTTACCACCGTGTCCTCACCTATTCGGGCACCTGGGTGAACCAGCAGTGGCCTCCGAACCCGCAGACTCCGCACGGCGCGTGGGAGTTCCATGAGCATCTCATTCCCAACAGCCCGGCCAAGCCGATCCGCATCTGGATGGAGGTGGGCGACCGCGACCTTTTCAATCCCAACGTCATGCGCGACAACATGCATGACTGGGTGGTGGCCAACGAGAACATGGCCAAAGTGCTGGCCGCGAAGGGCTATCACTACCAGTTTGTATTCGCGCGCAACGCCGGCCACACCGACCGCGCCGTGAAGCAACAGACGCTGCCCGAGGCGCTGGAGTATGTGTGGCAGGGGTATCCGATCGCTAGTCGCTGACGCTGGCGGCCGCGCTTGCCTGGGTGATCACCACGGTCCTCAGAAAATCGGCGAGCCGTCCGGCGTGGTTGTCCGGGAGGAAACGCGCGATGATCCGCGGCGATGGCGATAGGCGGCACAATTCGCGCGCGGCTTCGGAGTTGAGAAACTCGATCCACTCACTGGCGCTTTCCCGCAGTACAATCGCGGGGTCAGGATCGATAGGAAGGCCGCGCGTGGCATAGCGTGTGGCCAGCACCGGGAGTCCCCGGCAGACGGCTTCAGCGAGTTTGACGGAAACACCGCCACCGGCAAAGACCGGGCAGATCATGAAGTCACAGGTGGATGAGACCGCGTCGAGTTCCGGCACATAGCCGTGTTTCAGCACGCGTGGATGGGCCGTTGCCACATCCTCGCTGCGCTTTCCGAACAGATGAAGGCGGACTCCGGAATGTAGGTGCGGGAAGACGTCCCGCAGAAACCAGCGCACGCCTTGCTGCGACGGCCACCACTCGAAGTTTGCCAGCATTCCAACTTCAATTGTGGGGGTCGTATTCAGGCGCACCGGGCGCGGGGCTGCCTTTCCGCTCATGAGCGGCGGCACCGTAATGGTCGCGAGGTGTGGACATTCTCTGCGTGCATATGCCTCGTCGTCGGTTGAAAGAAATAAGACGTTGCCGACCGCTTGCAATCCCGCGAGTTCCTGTTCGCGAAGACGGGCGCAGTCCTTTTGGAGCAGGGTCTTCAGCGGACTTGGGCTGGGATAACGGATGTTAATCTGATCGGCATAGAGCAGGTGCTCGATGTTATGGGCGAAAAGCATGCGCGCCGCGCTGGGCGGCAAGTGCGGAAGCATCCATAGAAGGTCCGATCCATTGAGCAGAATAAGGTCGAAGTCCTGCTCGTGGAGAAGTTGCCCCACCGTGGCCAGCATCTGGCGGGAGTACTGAAACTGGAACTTCGCTGGGCGTCCGGAAAAAAGCGATTGGGCCAGAGCAAGGTAACGGCGGGTGCGGTGCGCCGCCCAGGATAAGTTGGCAGTTGGAACGCAAACGACTTCGGCCTCAAACGGCGTGGAGCGCAGTAGATCTAGGATCCCGCGCGTGGAAGTCCAGGCGCCTCCCAGGTTCAAAGCGGGGTCGACGATGCTGGGCATGAGAATTCGCATCATCGTAAGAACGAAATTTAGCAGTTAGCAGCCGTCAGATACAAGATCAAGACGTTGCCCTCCAAGCGGACTCCAGGACCTAGAGACCTCACGATTCGGTATCGCTGTACTGATATCCGTGGCCTTTCACTGTGCCGATCACCCAGGCGTTGCCGCCCAATTTTCTGCGAAGGCCTCGAACTACCACATCGACAACATTGCTTCCGCCGAAGGGCTGTTTCCAAACCTCACGCAGCAGTTCGTCGCGTGTCACCACGCTACCGGGGCGCTGTGACAAGTAAGACATCAACTCGAACTCCAGTTTTGTGAGGTTGAATCGGCCGCCGTCGCGAGTTGCTAACTGCCGGCGGGAGACATCAAGCTCGACCTGAGGTTTCGAAGAACCAACCAACTCCCGCGATAGGTCGCTGCCGACGAACTCCAACATCCAATGCATCGGACCTTGGGGCCCAAACGAAAGCACGGCGGTGTGAACGAGAGACTGACCGATCGAGACAGTCAGGCTTGGTTCGAGTTCAAACCCGAGGTCCATCACAGCCGGTGGAACCGACGCAGGTTCCCGGATCGCCGTAAATGCCCCCACTGCTCGCGGATTCTCCAGATACGCTCGCTTGGCATCCAAAACGCAAGCCGACCATTCTGGACTTTGGCGCTCTCCCAAGGCGAGCGACAGCAGGCAGCGAATCAAGAGGTAGGGCCGTCGCGAATCGCTCCCGCGAGCCTGCACGTAACTGAGCCAAACTGACAGCAACGGATCACACTCGGCCAGAGATCGCGGGATTTCCTGAGGCCGCGCCATGACGTAGAATCCAGCCACTTCTCCAGCGCTTCCTCGAACCACCGAGAACAAGTGCGCGGCTTGTTTCCACCATTCGGACATAATGGCAGCGCCACTGTCACCATCATGGATTCGTGCTATGTCCAAAATCTGGTCGCGATCGGCGGGTCTCGCCCTTTCGACGGGTAGCGTAGGCCCGGAAGGAAAGAACGCCTCCCGTAGGACCGGGCGCTCCAACAGGAACAACAAGTCGGCTGTGTGCCGCCAAGTGTCTCGTGCTCCCCCAACCACCAACTGATCTCGCATAGATTGCCAGGCTGCTCGTTTCAGTTTCCGGGCTCGGACAGGGTCCATAGCCGCCACGCGGGACTCAATAGCAAGGCGAAAGGCATCGTGGAGCACAAGCCCGTCAGCCGCCACCTCGACGAATGAAAGCTGGCGCAGGTTCGCCAAAATATTTTCGGCGGAATGGTCCGGCAGCAGCGCTTCGAGAACGGGTCTGGTAACCCGGCGAACGAGAGAGGCGGCTTCGATCGCTTCCTTCAGCACGGGGTCGGCGATTTCGTTTACGCATGCGAGCGCCAGGTAATCGATAACCTCATTGAGTTCCAGGTCGCCGCTGAGGGCGTCAGGTTTGTCCGCAAGACTGGCCGTACACAACTGGAGAGCGAGAGGATTTCCTCTAGAGAAGCGGGCAATCCGGCTTTGGATCGCTTCCGTGAACCCCCGGCTGGCCAGGAAGGCTGCAACATCGGCCTCTGGAAGAGGACCCAGCCGCAAACTCAGTACATGGTCTGCCCAACCAGGAGCCGCTATCCAAGGGGCGGTAGCGAGCGAACGCCCCATAATAATGAACCTCGCTGATATCGGCAGGGCGGGAAGGAACTCCGTGCGCAACCAACCATCCAGAAGGCGCAGGGCTTCATAGTTGTCCAAGGCGAAAACCATCGGCTCGGGTAAGGCGCCGACGACAGCCGCCACCTCGGAGACATTTCTCAATTCCACGCCGAGCGAGGTTCCGATGGCGCCCAAGAAGCCGAGCGGAACCGGCTCGATGCCGCGGCAATCGAGCAGGCGCACCTGCCGGCCCCGAGCAGCCGATTCGCGCTCAAATGCGCGCAGCAGGCTTGTCTTGCCGATGCCGCCAACGCCATGCAGGAGGACGACGATCGGCCCTCCGGGCTCGAACAGCGTGGCAAGCCGCGCCAACTCGCGTTCCCGCCCGGTGAAACGGTCGGCGTGAGAGCGCTCAAGACTGTCCTTGATGGTACTCATACTTCAACAAATTCAGAGAGTTATCGATGATTCAATTTCTCATCCCGATCTCATCCCAACCTCATGCTCGCCGGGCCAGCTCGCCCCAAACTGACAGTGTAGAGCGAACACGCTCAGAAGAGAAAGAGAGGACACGTCATGAATATCAACGAACAAAAACTGCACGCGCTGCTGGGCAAGGTTGTGTCGGACTTCGGCGCCGTGTTTCAAGCTCCGCTGATCCTGATCGGGGACAGCCTGGGCCTATACCGCGCGATGCGGGATGGCAAACCGACCACGCCGGCCGCGCTCGCGGAACGAACGGACACGGCTGAACGGTACGTCCGGGAGTGGCTCAATGCGCACGCGGCCGCGGGCTATGTCGATTATCACGCGGAAACTGGAACATACTCGCTGTCGCCGGAGCAGTCCATGCTGTTCGCCGAGGAAGGCGGACCTGCATTCATAGTGGGCGCCTTCCAGGCGGCGACAGGCGCGGGGGCCATCCGCCCAGCTCTCGAACGGGCGTTTCGAACCGGCGAGGGGCTACCTTGGCACCAGCACGACCACCAGGTCTTTCATGGGACAGAGCGCTTCTATCGCTCCGGCTATGTTGCCAATCTGGTCTCGAGCTGGATACCGTCAATCGCCGGAGCGCAGGAGTCTCTGACGAGGGGTAGCCGCGTGGCAGATATTGGCTGCGGTCATGGGGCATCCACTTTACTGATGGCGCAGGCATTCCCGAATTCGCGGTTTTTCGGCTTCGATTCCCATGCCGCTTCCATTGAAGCGGCGCAGGAGCGGGCCGCGGCGAAGGGCCTGTCAGACAGGGTCCAGTTCGCCGTCGCCGGAGCCAAGGACTTTCCAGGGACGGACTACGATCTGGTTACGATCTTCGATGCTCTCCACGACTTGGGAGACCCGGCAGGCGCCGCAGCGCATGTCCGCTCCACCCTGAAGCGGGACGGAGCCTGGATGATCGTTGAGCCTTATGCCGAGGATCGGCTGGAGGAGAATTTCAATCCGGTTGGCCGCGCCTACTTCTCGGCCTCGACGCTGCTTTGCACGCCTTGCTCACTGTCACAGGAAGGCGGACTTGCTCTGGGAGCGCAGGCCGGCGAGGCGCGCCTTCGAGCGGTCGTCACCAACTCAGGGTTCGGCCTATTCCGTCGGGCCGCGCAAACACCATTCAATCTGATCTTTGAGGCCCGGGCTTGATTCTTCAGATCAATTTCAATCTCAATGTGCCTGTCGCGGAATATCAGAAGGTGGCTGATTCTGTCGCGCATGCCTTCCGCAATGTGCCTGGACTAAGGTGGAAGATCTGGCTTATAAACCCGGCTGCTCAGGAGGCTGGCGGCATCTATCTATTCGATAGCCAGGCGTACCTGGATGCATACCTGAGTGGTCCATTGGTGGCACAGCTAAGAGGGCTTACGTCGATACGAAACATTTCGATGAAGCAGTTCGAAGTCATGCCAGGGGTTACCGCGTTGACCCGCGGCCCCTTCGAAACGGCATTGGGGTGACCCTACGGTCAGTACAACAGAGACTTAAGCGTCAGGAGCCAGACTGACGATGCAGTACGCCCAATTGTCATTCCCCTAATCTATGTATTCAAGAAGATCTTGGAATCACGGGCGGAGGCAAACAACTCGCCGTACTTTACCCCCAGGAACCATCTTTTGCGGTAGGGAACGTAGACATCAACTGATTCACCGCTCGAATGCTCTAGCCCGCAGTGAATCGCGTCTGTCTTCGTGCTTGCGCCGGGTCTGCTGATGCGAACATCAACGCAGATACCAGAAGCCGTTATTTCACCACCGGAAGCCTAGGCTCGCATATTGTCCGTCAACGTTAGCAATACCTCCTGGGTTGGCGGTGTTGCGCGACCGTCGTAGGCCGAAGTCATGGTAAGGTTTCCGTCCACTTTGAGGGTTGCGTCGAACGGGTAGAATGCGCCGCGTTTTGAAAGTGTCTGCTTGGCAAACGGGAGGAGCGCGCCCAGGACTTTGTCGAGATCAGGATGAGCCATGTTTCACAGACCGCCAGTCTATCATTCTACGAAGCGCACGGCTTCTAAGACATCTTGCGCAAGGATTGGCGTTCGCGATCCACCGGGTGGCACGTGCATGCGCCCAAAGGCGCTAGGGCTTCGGGCGATCATGCTCGAGTTGCTTACGTCCCTTTAGAACGGCAATCACTTCTTCCCGGTCGCTGAGTTGGTAGATGAAGGCCAGCTTGGGCTCCACGGAGGTCCACGACGAGCCCGGCCCTCTGACGAGCGCCCAGATCGGTGTCTGAGTGACTCTTTCTTTCGTTTCGGACCAATGCTGCCACACGCTTCGATAGTTGCAAACCCCTGAAATTGCATCCCACAACGAGCACGGTACGACTAAGTGGTACTGGAACTCCTGGCCTGCGCGCCCATCTCCGTAGAGGATTTCGGTCGCCATGATGGATCCATTCACATGTAAACCGTCGAATGAAAGAAAGTAGCTGGAAAGCTTTAGTTGTCCAACGACCACCGCATTTGCCGTCTGGATAAAAGTGAACTTCTCAATTGCCGAGACGGCCCCGCCCGATGCCAGGAGCAAGATGGCGATCGCGCAGATCCGGGAAAAATCTCGCACTCCTTAATTATGGCGCGGTTCCGCTGAGAATCCGCCGCGCAGGTTGGACCAGGAAACGCGCAACCGTTGAATGCTTTAACGAACTTACCGTGCCCACAACCCCCTGTGTTATCCTGTTTAGTGAAATAAACGATTAAGGATAGACGAGGAGTATCGATTCTCGAATGGCACTGGCTGGCGAAGCAAAAACCAACGTAATTTCGAAGTTCCGGGTCCATAAGACGGACACCGGGTCGCCAGAGGTGCAGGTGGCAATCCTGAGCCGGCGTATTTTGGAGTTGACGGAGCATTTCAAGTCGCACAAAAAAGATCATCATTCGCGCAGGGGTCTGCTGCAGATGGTGGCCCGCCGCCGGCGGTTATTGGATTACCTGCGCAGCCGCAGCCCGGAACGCTATAAGACTCTGATTACGAGTCTGGGCATCCGCCGCTAACGGTCCAGAACCTTTCGGAGCCGATTCTCGAGAGCCCGGCAACGTAGCCGGCTACCCCCGCAGAACCCTCCAGTCTCCTCTTAGTCAAAGCAGGCCGACGGACACGCTGACGCGCAGTTCGGGCTGGTCTTGATTAAAGGACGTTGTCAAACATGTTGCATTCCGTTGAAGTCGACCTCGGCAGTGGCCGGGTCCTGACGATTGAATCCGGAAAGATGGCCAAGCAGGCCAATGGATCGGTGATTATCCGTTCCGGAGAATCGGTGGTCCTGGTGACCGCCTGTACGGCTCCTGAGCCGAAACCGAACGCCAATTTTTTCCCTCTGACCGTGGATTACCGCGAGTACACTTACTCGGCGGGCCGGTTCCCGGGAGGTTTTATTAAGCGCGAAGGGCGCCCGACTGAGAAAGAAATTCTTACCAGCCGCCTGATTGACCGGCCGATCCGGCCGCTGTTCCCCGAAGGTTACTCGCATGAGACGCAGGTGATCGGTATGGTGCTTTCCGCCGATCCCACGCGCGACCCTTCCACGCTGGCCATTGTCGGCGCGGGCGCGTCGCTGGCGATCTCCGATATTCCGTTCCATCATGTTCTGGCCGCGGTGCGCGTCGGGATGGTAGACGGCAAGCTGGTGGCGAATCCGACGTACGAAGAAACTAAGGCGTCGAAAGTCAATATTGTGGTGGCGGGCACCGACGAAGGCATCGTCATGGTGGAATCCGGCGCGCAGCAGGTGAGCGAAGAGGAAGTGCTGGCGGCCATCGAGTTCGGCCATGAGTGCTGCAAGAAGATCGCGGCGGGCATTCGCGCGCTGACCAAGAAGTGCGGCAAACCCAAGAAAGCGTACGTCGCGCCTGAAGTCAACAAGGCGCTCTACGATCAGATCGCGGCTTCGGTTCAAGCGGAACTGAAAGACGCCATGAACACTGAGAAGTACGAGAAGCTGGAAAGCTACTCGCGCGTGGATGCGGCCAAGAAGAAGGCCGTGGGCGAGCTGCCGGAAGAGCAGCAGGCCGAAGGCAAGAAGCTGTTCGACGCGCTGAAGGAACGTATCTTCCGCGATGAGATGCTGAAGGCCAAGCGGCGTCCGGATGGCCGCAAATTCGATCAGGTCCGCAAGATCGAGTGCGAAGTGGGCGTGTTGCCGCGCACGCACGGTTCGTCGCTATTCACTCGTGGCGAAACACAGGCGCTGGTGACGGCGACGCTCGGCACCAAGGACGACGAACAGCGCATCGAACTGCTGGATGCTTCGGAATCCTCGAAGCGCTTCATGCTGCACTACAACTTCCCTCCGTTCAGCGTGGGCGAAGTGGGTTTCATGCGCGGCGCGGGCCGGCGTGAAATAGGGCACGGAGCTTTGGCGGAACGCGCCATCGCGGCCGTGGTTCCCGACGATGCGGCGTTCCCCTACACCATGCGCGTGGTGTCCGACATTCTGGAATCGAATGGTTCGAGCTCGATGGCTTCGGTGTGCGGCGCGACGTTGTCGCTGATGGACGCCGGCGTGCCGATTGCGGCTCCGGTGGCGGGCATTGCCATGGGCCTCGTGATGGAGGGCAAGGATTACGCCGTGCTCACCGACATCGCGGGCGCCGAAGATCACTACGGCGACATGGACTTCAAGGTCGCGGGCACTAAGGCCGGCATTACGGCGCTGCAGATGGATATCAAGGTGCCCAATGTGACCCACGCGATCCTGAAGGAAGCGCTGGAGCAGGCGCGAAAGGCTCGCTTGCACATTCTGGAGATCATGGTGGCGACGATTGACAAGCCGCGCGACACGATGTCTCCGTATGCGCCGCGCATCTTCACCATGAAGATTCCGACCGACAAGATCCGCGAGCTGATTGGACCCGGCGGCAAGATGATCCGCAGCATTGTGGAGCAGACCGGCTGCAAGATCGACGTCGAGGACGATGGCAGCGTGAAGATCTTCTCGTCGGACGGCACGGCGGCGGACCGCTGCATCCAGATGATCACCGACATTTGCGCGGTGGCCGAAGTGGGCAAGACTTATCTGGGCAAAGTGGTGCGCATCGTCGATTTCGGCGCGTTCGTCGAGATCTTCCCCGGCACCGACGGGCTGCTGCATATTTCCGAGATTGCGGAGAACCGCATCAAGGAAGTGCGCGATGAGCTCAACGAGGGCGATCAGATCCTGGTGAAGGTGCTGGCGCTCGAAGGCAACAAGATCAAGCTGAGCCGCAGGGCAATCTTGAAGGAACAGCGCGAGAAGCTGAAGTCCGAAGCGAAGGCGTAAGCAGATCGGTAATTCGAAAGGGGCGGGAAGTTGGTGCAGACCAGCATCCCGCCTTTTTTGGTTAATGACGATCGCTGCGTCCTGCGGCACGCTCAAACTGACGAATGATCAGTGATGTAATTCCATTTAATCCCGGTGGAAGCCGCACTGACAAGAGCAGCAGGTCATGCGTCTGCCCGACGAGCATCGCCACTCCCTCTATTGGACTTCCGTTTTTCTTCAACCATGCATGTGTTCCCAGCCCCTCGGTTTGAGCTGGAGTCTTGTATTCGACCACCCGGTTGCTCTTGTAAGTCAGCTCATCTTTTGGAAATGGACCAAATTTGAACGGGCCCCCCAGACCTTCCTCCGACACGTGGGTAGCAAATGCTCTATATGCTGGAAACACTCGCGCAACGATTTCGGCAACATGAGATCGTCCACTTGTATCGCCAAAGTTGTGGGAGATTTCAATTATGGGCCCCGCGAAACCGCTCCTCCCGATCCTGCTCTCGTCGATTGGTTGGGGGCCCACATACAAGGAGTCGCCGCCGGAGCTATAGAGTCCCAAGCAATACCAGCCGCGTGGCGCGAGGACACTGAGTCCTTCTGGCGATCTATAAGAAACGAGCACCTGGGCTGCTTTTGTGGTTACCGATACAGATGTTTTCGTACCCTTCGGTGCTTCCCTTAGGTCGCTCGGGCCGTCAGACTTGCACCCTACAAATGGAACAGGAACCCCACTTTGTTGGCTGCTCGCCGCTTTCTCCTGCGCGACGAGGGAGGTTCGTGCGCATAAAGCCAAGAGCATTCCAGAAATGCCGCACAAGAATCGCACGACTGAAGCTTACTAAAAACCAATACGAATCGTTTCGTCGAGTTGCAAGATAGGTGCACCGAACGCGTATTCTGGAGTGTCAAGCAGCGCTATGCATATTCCCGACGGTTATCTGAGTCCGGCCACCTGTGCGACGCTTTACACCGGTTCCGCGCCGTTCTGGTGGATTGCGGTCCGCCGCATGAAGCGCCAGATGAACACGCACATGGTGCCGCTGCTTTCAGTGTTCGCGGCTTTTTCGTTCATCATCATGATGTTCAATCTGCCGTTGCCGGGGGGAACGACGGGACATGCGGTGGGCGTGGGGATCGCGGCGATCGTGCTCGGGCCTTGGGCCGCCATTCTTGCGATCTCGATGGCGCTGATCATACAAGCGCTTTTCTTTGGCGACGGCGGGATCACCGCTATCGGCGCGAACTGCTTCAATATGGCGATCCTGGGCTCGCTGAGTGCGTATGGCGCATATCGTTTGGTGGCGGGCCGGACGCCTGTCGAGTCGCCACGTCGCGTCATGGCCGCAGCACTCGCCGGTTACGTGGCGATTAACCTGAGTGCCTTCGCTGCCGCGGTCGAGTTGGGGGCCCAACCGCTGCTTTATCGCGATGCAACCGGCGCGGCGTTGTATGCTCCGTATCCCTTATATATCGCCATCCCGGCAATGATGGCTGGGCATCTTACAGTGGCTGGCTTGGCGGAGATGGTGGTGAGCGGCGGGGTCATCGCGTACCTGCAGCGTATGGAACCGGAGTTGCTTCGCGGTGCTTTCATTGGAGCGAAGACAACGAGGCCCGTCTGGGTTGCTCTCATCGTACTGGCGATCCTCACGCCCTTGGGGATGCTGGCGACTGGCTCCGCGTGGGGCGAATGGTCGGTCGCGGATTTTTTGCATCCGCAAACCCGGCAAGAGATAACCGACGCATCATCAGGACACGCACCGCCCGTGCAGCCTCCTGCCGGACTACAGCGTCTCGCGCCTTTGTGGAGCGCGCCTTTCGCGCGTTACGTTCCGCCCTTCCTGACGAATAACGCGCTGGGTTACATGATCTCGGCACTTATCGGAGTCGCGCTGATCATTGCCATCGGTCTGCCCTCCGGCCTTCTGCTGCGCCGCAACTTTGTCGAGCGCACTCTCGCCAGCCTTTTCCGCGCTTCCCAGTACGCCGCGACTGCGGAACACTCGGCGGAATCGGGAGGCGTGCTACAGCGAGTCGATCCGCGAGTGAAACTAGTGGGACTGATTCTGCTGGTGGTTGTCGTCGCAGCGTCACGTCATTTGGTAGTGATTGGCGCGATGTTCGTCTTCGCTTTGGTGCTCGCGCTGCTTTCCGGCGTTGGCATCGACAAATTGGCGAAGTGGGTTTGGATTCCAGTCCTGCTATTCACCGGCGC
This sequence comes from uncultured Bordetella sp., assembly GCA_964504905.1. GTDB lineage: Bacteria > Acidobacteriota > Terriglobia > Bryobacterales > Bryobacteraceae > Palsa-187. The sequence continues at coordinate 17,623 of CAZDGT010000396.1, forward strand.
CATCGCGTTACCAGCAATGTTCTTGATTCCCGGCCCGCCGGGGATGCGCAGCGCGGTTTATCTGGTGTCGCGCGCGGAAACCGCTGCGACGCTGTCCGCTCTGCTCGTGCTGACGACGCCCTGGCCGTGGGTTCTGAAAGCTCTGCGGGTTCTGAAGTGCCCCATGGTGTTGGTCGCGATCCTGGGCATGACTTACCGCTATGTGTTTGAGATTCTGCGCACAGCCCTTGACATGTTCGAATCGCGAAGAAGCCGGACGGTAGGTGTGCTGAGTCCGGTGGAGAGCCGCCGCTTGGCTGCGTCCGCAGCGGGAGTCCTCTTGAGCAAGAGCGTCCATCTCAGCGGCGACGTACACATGGCGATGCAATCACGCGGTTTCCGTGGCGAAGTACACATCCTGCCCGACTTCCGCGCGCGCGCTGCCGACTGGTGCTGGCTAGGGGGATTCTTCACTCTCGCCGCCGCAGCACTGTGGTGGGGACGCTGACCGCATGGCCGCTCCTGTCTTCGAGCTGAAAAGCGTCACCTATCGCTATGACGGCGCGGTGGCTCTAGCGGATATGTCGCTTTCTATCGAAGCGGGCAAACGGGTGGTGCTGTTGGGGCCCAACGGTTCCGGTAAATCCACACTTCTGCGTTTGCTTGATGGCCTCTACTTTGCCGACTCCGGCAGCGTCACGTTTCATGGCGAAGCACTCAGCTCCGAAGCGTTCATCGAAGATGCCTTTGTGTTCGATTTCCGCCGACGTGTTGGACTGGTGTTTCAAAATCCCGAGGTCCAGCTTTTCAATCCAACGGTCTTCGATGAAGTGGCGTTCGCGCCTTTGCAGTTGCGCTGGCCCAAGCAGCAGATCATGGAGCGAGTTTCCGCGGTCCTCGATCGCATGGAGATCGGGCACTTGCGAAGCCGCCCGCCGCACCGGCTCTCCGGGGGCGAAAAGAAGCGCGTGGCGCTGGCGTCCGTGTTAGTGCTCGATCCCGAGGTCTTGTTGCTGGACGAGCCGACCACCGGGCTCGATCCTCGCAGCGAGAGCCAGATCATCGACATGCTGATTGGATGGGGCGACGGCACGCGCACGGTGATCACAGCTACTCACGATTTAGGGCTGGTCGAAGATATAGCCGACCACTGCGTGCTGCTCTACGAAGGAAAGGTCGCGGCCGAAGGCGAACCGGCGTTGCTCTTACGCGACCAAGCGCTGATGACCCGCACCAATATGGTTCACGCGCATCGTCATCGCCACGGATCGGGGGTGACGCACTCGCACCCGCACACCCATCCTCATCGCCACGATTGAGGGCGGTCGGCTACTCGGGCAACAAGCTACGATTGATGAATATCGGACTCCACGGCCGGATCACCCAGGACTTGAACACGCCCGATTTGACGAACGGGTCGGCGTCCACGATCGCGGTGGCCTCTTCCTTAGATTCCGTCTCCAGGATGATCAACGCGCCGCCATCCGTGAGCGGACCCGATATCGCCAGCTTCCCGGCATCGCGCAGCTTCGTAAGATACTCCCGATGCACCGGGCGCACCGTGGCAAGCTGGGGATCATTGGCATCGTATTCGGCAATCACAGCGAATTTCATATCGACGTTATTGTAGCTGACTCGCGGCCGTTAACCTAAACGGTCGCCTGCGCTAGCACGTAGGGGCCTTCGGGAACCACCGCGATGCGCGCGCCTGGATGCAGACCTTCGCATAGCGCCTGCACTGCTACTTGCGGATCGGAGTAGGCGCGTCCCCATACTTTGCTGTGATATTCGCGAGGCAGTCCCGGTGTCGCATACAGCACTTCATTGCGCTGCGTGACCAGCGCCAGCTTCTCCAGTTGCCACTGATCCACAATCACGGGCGCTCTCTCGGTTTCGCGCAAAAACTCGCCATCGGATCCATAGCGCGTCATCATCTCACTGAATTCGGGGCTCCCCACTCCTTCGGCGCATTCCCCGATCATAAGAATCCGTCCACCCGCGCGCACCATCTTTTCGGCGGCGGTAATTCCCTTGATGCATTGGTAGAACGTCAGGTCGAGCGGATAACCGCCGCCGGTAGTGATCACGGCATCCGCCGGGTGTTCCAGGTGCTGCGCGAGCGAGGTACGAACCCACTTCACTCCGGCGCGATGCGCCCCGACCGGCTCGCCCGCGAACACGGCGGCAATCTTCCGGTTATGCGACAGCGACACGTCGATCAGAAAATCGTGGCGCGCCATACCGGCGATCTCGAGCAGTTCAGCGTGTAGCGGATTATCGTCGATCGACCCTTCGCGCGAGCGCGGATCGCGCATGAATCGCGGACTGTGCAACTCCTTGATGGTCTCCTGCGCGGCCAAGCCCGGCGCAATCAGCTTCCTGCCGCCCGAGAATCCCAGCATCAAATGCGGCTCGATGAAACCCAAGCTCAAATGCAGGTCGGCGCGCATGAAGCGCTCGTCGATCCACACGGGCGTGCCGGAGCGCGTGACGCCCAGGAACCGGTGCTGCTCCCGTCTGCGTGCATTGTGATTCAGGATGGTGTAATTTGCGGCGATCTCGGGACTCACGATCTGACGGATCTCGGCGTCGGTCGCCTCACGATGCAGGCCGGTCGCGATCAGGATCGAAATATTTTGGCGCGGGATGCCCCCGGCTTCCAGGCGGCGCAGTAAAGGAGGTAGCACCACCGGATTCGGCGCGGGCCGTGTGATGTCGCATACCGAAATGGCCGCCGATTTCTTGCCCGCAATCACCGATGCGAATGGCAGCCCCGCTGCAGGAGCGTCCAATGCCGCTTCAATCGCCGCGACCGGGTCGGGCAGGGCCACGCCTGATTTCCAGCTCAGGACCTGGCACTCGTAGCGGTCCGGAATGGTTACGTTCAAGCCGTCTTTTCCAAAAGCAAGTCTGGTTTCCACTCCCTGAGTCTACCGCTAGAA
>CAZDGT010000397.1:0-14330 GCA_964504905.1 uncultured Bordetella sp.
AGTGGCATGGAAGATATGGAAGATGATGGATGCCGTCAGCACCAATCCTGCGATCCAGTGATAAGTGACCCACGCGAATGGATATCCCATCCGAGGCAAGAAAGCGGTAATCAATAGCGCGAACATCGCAACCGACATAACCCAGTGGAACATTCGTGCCACACCACTGTGCCGCTTGACCTTTGCGGGAATTCGCGCCGCGAGTGCCGGAGAAACAGGAGCCCCGTGAGCTTCTTTTGCCGCGACAAACTGCACGTAAATCGCGTGCACCATCAGGAACGCCAGTCCGCCAATAGCCGCGACCCACATCAAATAAAACGCAATGTGTATTGGGACTGTTTGTCCCCACGGACTGGTTGCAGTTTCAATTAAGCCCATTTGGCTTCCTCCACGCCGCTGACAGCGCGCTTCACCAAGTTCCGCATCAGAGGAACTTTGTAGCCGTTATAACGCAGTGGCTCGGCGCCCACGATGGCGAGCTTCCCGGCCATCTCACCGGTTTCTTTGGTGCGGGGTTTGCCGCGAACTGCGTCCTCAACCGCCGTCAAGCGGAGCGGAGTGGCAGCCGCCGCGTTCACCACGATGCGAATCCGTTCGATATTGCCACCGTTCACAACCATTGCGGAAGCGACGTTCATGAGCGGGAAGTCCCAAACCTGACGGTCACGGATCTTCTCGAAGTAGAACTGAGCGCCTGCCCAAGTAGCCGGGATGCGGATGGCCGTCAACAGTTCGCCTGGCTTCAGCACCGTCATATGAGTGATGTCAATGGCTGGCCCGACGAAGTAGTCTTCGGCGTTGAGCACGCGTTCGCCCTTGACGCTACGAATCACCATCTGCGCCTCGAGCGCAATCAGTGCCGGAGCGCTGTCGGACGGATTCACAGCGACACAGCGGTCTGCGTGCAGGATGGCGTGCTCGCGATTGATCGCCGTCGGCGTATCGGCGAAGCAGATGTTGCCGCCCGCGCGATAGCACTTGAAGCCGCCGCGATAGTACCAGCAGCGCGTGTCTTGCGACACGTTGCCGCCGATGGTGCCCTGGTTACGGATCTGGGGCGAAGCAGCCAGTTCGGCGCCCTGCGCCAGAATCGCGTACTTGGCTTTCACGATCGGGTTGCGGACCACCTCCGTGAGCGTGGTCATGGCGCCGATTTCAAGGCCACCGGCTACTTCCCGGACGCCCTTCAGTTCGGCGATCTGACTCAGGTCGATCACTACCTTCGGGCGCTTGATGCGGTCTTTCAGCCAGTCGAAACTGTCGAGGCCGCCAGCCAGCACCCAAGCGTCGGTGCCGTGCTGGTCGAGCAGACCGAGAGCGTCTCCAACTGTGGCCGGCTGAAAGAGCTCGAACGCCGGCATGATGTCGCGAATGATAGCCATATATTCAAGTCTCCTTAGATGTGGGCCGTAAGGCCCTCTTCCATTGGGCGGCCCGCTTCAAGCGAAGCCAGGATTGTATCAGCCATCACGGGAGCACGACGGAACACGTCGTCACCCAAAGCATCGGAGAGCGCATTCAGAATGGCCATGCAGCCACTGCCGACTGGAGGCTCGCCAATTCCGCGAGATCCTACCGGGGTTTCCGGATCGGGGATATTCACGGCATCCCATTGCATATCCACCGGTAGGTCCATGATAGTAGGAGGCCGATTATGGTGGAACCGCTTGGCTAGCGGAATACCGTAATGCTGATCGTAAACCCACTTTTGACCTAGGGCGTGACCGATACCCAGTACCGAGCGGCCGAGAACTTGGCCGCCGAGCGCACGCGGGTGAAGCACGGTACCCACGTCCGCTACCGCCAAGAAGTCGGTGACGGTATATTTGCCGGTTTCGAGATCTACTTCCACTTCCGCAAAACCTGTCGCGAAGGAGTGCGTCAGACCGTCGCGCGGCATGGTGTCGCGGGCCACTGCCAGGAGTCCCTGGCCGGCCAGAGCGGTAGCCGATGCCACCGTCATTTTGTTGATGCCCTTGGGCAGTTCGTGGCCATCGTAGATTCCGCCGAGTTCGATGGCCCGCTTGGCGGCCTGCGCCAGGCTCATGCCGGCGCCGCCTCCCTTGCGGAACACGCGCTCGTTGGCAACTACGTAGTCATCCGGCTTCCCGCCTAAATCCTTGGCGGCGATTTGCTGGAGCTTCTGGATGGCGTCGGTGGCGGTAATATACGCCGCACGTGTCATTGCGTGCGTGGTCTGGCTACCGCCTGACGGACAGCTCCACGGGAGGTTCCGGGCCGTGTGACCCCAAGTGATTTCCACTTTCTCCCACGGCACGCCGACCATCTCGGCGGCGACGCGGTGACAGTCATGCACCGATTCCGTACCCAGATTGCCGATGCCGCTCTGGACGTATAACTTGCCGTCGGGCTTAATGATGAACAATCCATCGAATCCGATCGAGCCGCCCACAAAAGCGCTCATGGCGACGCCGATACCGCGCACCTTGGTGCCACTCTTCTTGGGCTGGGCTTTCCGCTCATCCCACTTGAACAACTCGCGGCCGCGATCCAGTGCCTCACGGACAAAGCTGCTAGTGATGTATGGCCGTTTCCCGCGGACCGGAGGACCGACCTCCGCCTTGCCTTCGGGTGCGTTGATCCGATGGATGGCCACGGCATCGATGCCCAATTTCCGGGCGGCTTTCGACAGAATCGGCTCCATCATCACAATGCCCTGGAAACCGCCGGGCTGGCTTTGCGAAATGCGAGGCGAAGTATTGGTGATCACGCTGACGCCGCGCATACGCATGGCAGGCGGCTGATACATCAGTGACGCAATGCGCCCCGCTGTCATACCGTCGCCCTGCGCGTCATACGATCCGCTGTCGCAAACCGTATACATGTCGATGGCGGTGATGCGGCCGTCTTTCGTGAAACCCACCTTCATCCGTCCATGCACGCTGGGACGCGCGCGGCCGATAAAATGCTCTTCCTCGCGGCTGATGCGCATCATGACCGGCGCGCCGACTTTCTTCGAAAGCAGGCAGGGGATGATGCAGGAAATCGCGCCGGTGATCTTGCTGCCGAATCCACCGCCGGTGTATTCGCTGATCACCACTACATTATTCGGATCGTTATTCACGTTCGGACCTAACCAGCGCGTGATCGCCGGCACGGTTTGCGCGGTGCTTTGCGAGCCAGTGTGAACGTAAACCTTACCGTTCTGCCAGTAGGCCATCGTGGTACGAGTTTCCAGTGGCTGGTGGCTGGTGTTGGGCGAAACGAAGGTTTCATCCAGCACTAAATCGGCCTTCTTGAGGCCCGCTTCCCAATCGCCGAACGACCATTCCTCGGCCGGTTTGCCCATGGGCATTTGGCCGTCTTTGGCTGCAGCGAAGTCTTCCTCAGTCCACTTTAATTCGTGAACCTCCGGCGCTGGCGGCAGTGGTGGGGGTTGCCCCGGAACTGGAGGCTTGGCTTCCGGACGAATCCAAACATTGCCCTGAACACGGGCGTTCGGGCCACCTGGGCGCAAACTCACAAAGGGGTCGACCACATGGGGAAGCCGCTCGTAATCGATGTGGATCTTCTCCATGGCATCGGCACAAGTCTGTTCATCAACGGCGCAGACCGCCAGAATCGGCTCGCCCTGGTACATCGGCTCGTTGGTGAGTCCGCGATCGGCTAGCTTATTGGCAGGAATCACCTGGCCGAGGTCGGTCATTCCGTCGGCGGGAGCCGGCAGATCGTCCGCCGTCAGGATTGCCTTCACCCCAGGCATGGCGAGCGCTTCAGAGGCGTCAATGCTGCGCACCCTGGCATGTGCCATCGGGCTAAGGAGCAACCGGGCAAATAGCATGCCGTCGACGCGATAATCCTCGGAGTACTTCGCCCTTCCGGTCACCTTGGCGACCAAATCCGGGGTCTGGTAGTTCTTTCCAACCAGGCGATGAGAAGAGTCGTTGGGAGTAGTTCTGGCTGCAGGCATGTTAGCTCACCTTCCTTAAGTTCTCGGCGCCCTTCATGAGCGCAGTGAGGATCTTGTCGTAATCCTGACAGCGGCACAAATTGCCGGAAACGCCGTGGGCCAGTTGAGCCCGCGTCGGCGAAGCATTGGTTTTCAAAAATCCAACGGTCGCCATCACAAAGCCGGACATGCAGAAAGCGCACTGGAAGCCCTGCTCATCGACCACGCCCTGCTGCACGGGGTGCAGCTTGCCGTTTGGCTCGGCCAGGCCTTCGATACTGACGATGTTCTTACCGCGCGCCGTGTGGGTCAGAACGGAGCACGAGTAGTGGGGCACGTCGTCGATCAGGACGGTACAAGCGCCACATTCCGAGCGGTCGCATCCCATTTTGGAGCCAGTGAGCCCCAACTTGTAGCGGAGCGTCGTGAGAAGAGTTTCCTGCTTCATCACATCCACTCGCCGCTGCTGCCCGTTGACGTTGAGCGTCACTAGGCGCTCGACGGAGCCGGCCGCATTTTGTTGCGCGCGTACAGAAGAGGCGCGGAACAGATAGGCCCCGGACGTGGACACGGCACCTGCCGCAATCACGCCCTTAATCGCATTGCGTCTTGAGATCCCTTTGGGGGTTTCTTCCATATTGTTCTTATCCGCCATAAATTTGGATCACCTCGATGATCGCGCTGCCCATGCCTCGCGACCGTTGTAACGCGAATCTGAATGCTATGCGAACCAATGTTACGCGATCAAATGTCATGCCGTCAATGTACGAATGGCCAGGAGCGACAAGCAGATGGCACCTGATACGGGAACAATTATACACCCTAGGAGGAAAGCTGCAAGGGGGTAACTAGAAAAGTTTGCGCGCTTGCAGGTGAAGCGGGTTTATGGGCCGCTGGGCGCGTCGCCAACGACGGCTTCTTCCACTGTAAACGACCAATCCACCCCGCTCGATTCAATCACTAAATGATAGAGCCGGGGATCTTCAGACACATAACCGATACCTTTGCCATTCCCGTTGTGTTCCACTCCCAGAGCAATGGGACGTCCACTGACCGCACTATGCACCATAATCACAAAAGTACCGGTACCGGGCGTTTCTTCCCCTTTGGTTTCCCACTTGATGCGCCAGAGCGTGCCTTCTATATTGAAAGACTCTGTTTGAGTGCTACCCCGGCCCGACCAATCCCCAATATGACGCCACCCCACGGGACGCGGCTTGGGTTCGGGTTTCGGTGCGGACTTGCAGCCCGCGAGGGTGATTCCTAGAAAGACGATGGTTGCGATGACGCGCGGCGTCGTTGTGGTTGCGGTCATTGCGATGGCTTGGCTTGCGAACCGGATCCTTAATGATAGACGACCGGCTACGTATCGATGGTATGGGCGTCCATCTGGTCTTGTCTAACGCGGGCGGCCTGGCGCTGAGCGCTGCGGTCGCGGACGAGGGCCGAGATAAACCAGATCGCGCCCCCAGCGATCACCAGGAGCATGAGCCATCGCAAGACACTGGCCCACAGCGCGGCGTCAAAGGCAGGCATCTGAATGGAATACTTGCTCAGGACTCCCCAGCGTTCCGTCATCCAATGCCAGGCTGTGTGAGTCACCAGCGCCGACAGGATGATGGTGCCCACCCTCTCCGCAACTGCGTAGCGGAACAACAGTTCGAGCGCCGGGATCAATAGCGCCAACACCAATAGTTGACCGAGTTCGACGCCGACGTTGAACGATAACAGCGACGTCAGCATGTGGGATCCCGCCAGTTGCAGGGTTTGCCGCAGCGCGAACGAGAAGCCGAACCCATGCACCAGACCGAAACCGAATGCGATCATCCACCTGCGCTTTACCGTCGCGCCACCGACGATATTTTCCAGCGCCATGTAAACGATGGAGACGGCGATCAACATTTCAATCAAGGGCGGGAACCAGGATGCGTTTGGCGCAAGATCATACGCCGAGGCAATCAGCGTGATCGAATGCGCCACAGTGAAGGCCGTCACGACGGGGATCAATCCGCGGAATCTGCGGAATGGAATGACCAGGCAAAACAGAAACAATAAATGGTCGGTGCCGTCCAGAATATGCCGGAACCCCAATTCGACGAATCGGCCGGCCGCCTGATACCACTCAGGATCAAGCCTTACCAGGCCAGGATCACTATCAAATTCAAAGGCGCGAACCGTTCCATTGGGCAGCACGAAGCGGAGGGAAGTGACCACGTTTATGCCGAGGCGGTTCAATCCACCTGGATTGATCGAAAATCGGGATTGATCCGACCGGATCGGATATTCGAACAGGATGTCGAACATCACCTGGTCCCAGAAGACGTTGGTGTTGAGCTTCGGACCGGCGAGATGTGCCATCGCCTCCTCGTACGACGCAAAGGACTTGTCCGATGGCAACGACAAACGCGTCACCAAAACCTGCGGCTTGGCTATGGGTGTGTTGTTTTCGTACAGTCCTACAAAATCGGAGATCCACAGGGTGGCGGCGTCCGGAAGGAGGGCGTCGACACGCTGAAGATCCAGGTAGGCTTCTTTGCCGGTGGAGGGGAAGTCAACGTCGCGGATGGCCTTGAGGGGAACGCGGACCAAAAAGTTCAGCCGGTTCCCGGTGGGTTTCAGAAACGCCTGGACGGTGACGTCATTCGGAATGTCGTGCGCGCTGGCAGCGGGCTGAATCGCCAGCGTCGCGAACAGCGCGCACACCGTGTAGACTTTCATCTGCTCGCCAAGCAGATTACCACTTGCCGGCCGAGTCCTTCAAGCGCTGGGAGTAATCCCTACTTCTTACCTGGCCAAACGACGCCTTGGTCCTGAGCTACGGCCGCCAAGCCTTTGTACTCGAATTTTTGGACGCGCTGTCCTCGATAGGTCTCTGTCGTATAGAGGTTTCCTTTCGAATCGGTCGCGACGCTGTGCACGGCGTAGAATTGACCAGGCTGACGCCCACCATCACCAAAGGTGCTCACAATCTGCAGAGTCTGGCGGTCGACGATGTTGATCTTTTCGTTTGCTCCATCGGCGATGTAGAGGTATTTCTGCTGCGGGTCTTTCGAAAAGGCGACATCCCACACGGCTCCATCGCCAAGCGTATTCTTGTCGTAAATCATTTCCTTCACGAAGGTCCCGTCCGTCTTGAAGACTTGCAGCCGGTCGTTCACGCGATCGCAAACATACACGAACCCGTCGTCGGAGACATCGGCGCAGTGTACCGGGTTGCGAAACTGTTGCGCGATAGGCGCCTTCGGATCGTAATTGCCCAGGTTGGTGTCGTCGGGCTTGTGGCCATAGGCCCCCCAATACCGCTTGAACTTGCCGGTGGTGGCGTCAAATACGATCACGCGGCGGTTTCCGTAGCCGTCCGCGACGTACAGCTCATCTGTCTTTTTATCGATAGAGAGCTTGGCCGGCAACCGCAGATTTGCTGTATCGTTACTGCCCTTGCTCATGCCGGGCTTGCCGATCTGCATGAGGAATTTTCCGTCCTGCGTGAACTTTAGGACCTGATTGTCGTGATAGTACGCGTTGGCTGAAGTCTGATCCTCGAGCGGAGTGCCTTCCTTCTTGGCCTGCTTGCCCTGGCTGGCGCCCGGAGGCGTGCCCCGGCCGTTGCCTCCGATCCAAACGTTGCCTTTGTAGTCGACAGTGATCCCATGGTTCGACAGCGGCCAATCATAGCCCTGGCCAGGCCCGCCCCAGTGGCGCAGAAGGTTGCCCTCCTGGTCGAATTCCAGCACGGGGGGAGCCGCGATGCAGCAGCGAGCGCTGTTCGTGGCTAGGTAGGTTTCCTTGGCTTCAAGCGATCCCGCGCGATGAATGATCCAGACATGGTCCTGCGCATCGACCGTTACACCGATCACATTGCCAATGACCCAGTGATTGGGCAGCGGCTTTGGCCACATTGGATTCACTTCAAATCTGGGTGCCTGTACTCCTCCGGCGGCCTCGACTACAGCCCGCTTCTGGAGCACAAGGGAGCCAACTCCAAGCGCGGCGACGAGTGCGACGAGGCCCGCTCCAATGATGAGATTACGCTTCATGTCTGATCTCCCCCTTACGTGGAATCTACCTTGCTGACGGCGCATCTGACTGCAGATCCGCAGTTTTTTGAACCTCCGCTACTATACACGATTTCATCTGCGCAAGCCAGGGCTGTCCGGTGGCTCCGCCTATTTGGATTGCATGTAATCGAGGAGCGCGTCGATATCGGATGAGGTCAATTTCTTAGAGAAGGCGGGCATGACCGGACCGCCTGCGCGCACCTTACCTGCGATGTACGCCCGATCCGGCTTGGCTCTGCTTTTCGGCATCCTCTCGCGCTGAAACAGATGATAAAAACTGGGGCCGATCTTTTGCGATTGCTCCCGCTCTACGTCGTGACAAACCACGCAGTTTTCGCGATAGATCGCCAGTCCAATTTTCAGGCGATTCTTTTCCCAGGGCACGGGGCGCAGAGGAGTATAGGCAGCAGGGGCGGCCGAGGGGGCGGCACCGGCAGTCTTGGTCGAGCCGTCGTCCTTCTTTCCAAAATTCAAAGTGAGGTAGTCTATGACCTCAGTAAACTGCGCTTCCGTTCCATCTGCTCCGTTGCTCTTCATGTCGCGGATCACGGCCATCCAGCCATTCCGCGTATTGCGCAGGTTAGTCGTGGTTTCGACGTCGTGACACGCCGTGCAGATAGTCTGAAAAGTCTCGCGCCCTTTTCCGGCGGGCAGCGTCTGCGCGGATATAGGGGACAACATGAGAGCGATTCCAACCGCAAGAGGAAATAGTTTTCTCACGCCGCCCCCTTTTTTTCGACACCAATGGCGCCGGCGGCATCCAGAATCTGCTGCGCCCGGGCCATTTGCGTGGCGGAGCAACGTACCCGCAAGCACATGGACTCCGGGGGAACTAGCGGAACTGGCGCGGTGGTATCACGCTTCCGAAGCAAGCCGCTTTCCCACAGAAACCAGCCGAAGGTGGCCAATACGGAGCCCAGCAGGGTCGTCTCATACGTGATTACGCCGGTGCCCCAGAATGAGAAGACAGGCATTCCCCCCGTGATTAAAACGTAATTGTGTTGGGCGGCGTAAACGCCGCTGGTTGCCAATCCGCCAGAGATAATCGCACCCACAACTGCCACTAGCGACATGCGGCTGGGACGATCCAGGATGCCGCGGCGAAACTCAATCGGTTCCTCTGAGAACAGGTCTAAATCGTCGGGTCCAATACCGGTGTCTTTCAGTGCCAAGATGGCTTTTTCCAGCTTCGGCTGATCCCGGAACTCCGCAATCAAATACACGCCTAGTCTTCCTCCACTGCGTGGGGCTTAAACTCCCACACCGCGATAATGGGAAACAGCTTAGAGAAGAGCAGGTAGAGCATGATCATGCCCGCGAACGTAGCGGCGGTAATGGAAAACTCGATCCACGTGGGCAGGTAGATGCCAGACGCGGCGGATAAACGCGGATTGCCCAGCGTGGGCGCAACGATCAGATAGCGCTCCAGCCACATCCCAATAAGGACACAGACGGAACTGATCATCGCCGTCTGAATGCTACGCAGTTTCTTGATGCCGAGTAAAATGAACGGCACTATAAAGTTGCAGAGCACCATGGTCCAGAAGAAGGGCGCGAAGGGCCCGCGTATTTTGCTCGCGAACACCGCCATTTCACTCGGCTCGTTGCCGTACCAGACGGTCTGATACTCGGCGAACGTGAAATAGAACCACAGCAGGCTCATCAGCAGCAAAAGCTTCGACAGGTTATTAAAGTGATGTTTCGTCAGATACAACTCCAAGCCCAAAGCCCGGCGCAATGTACCCATCACCAGCAAGAGAGCCGCAATCCCGCTGAAAATCGCACCGACGACAAAGTAGGGACCGAAGATGGTGCTGTGCCACATGGGAGCGATGGACATCGCGAAATCCCAGGCCACCACGGTGTGCACCGAGACAGCAATGGCCAGGATGATGCAAGCCATCAGCTTCATGGCGCGTTCCAGCGCATGCCATTCGCGATCGCTACCGGTCCAGCCCAGCGACAGGATTCGATACAGTTTGCGCCTCCACGGGACGTTGTGCTCGGCAAGCTGCGCCATGTCCGGGATCAACGGTAAGTAAAGATAAATGACGCTGCCGGTGACGTAAGTGAGGATCGCAGTGAGATCCCACAACAACGGCGAGCGGAAATTCGGCCACAGCAGCCGCCCGTTGGGATAGGGGATGAGCCAGTAGAACAACCACGCCCGTCCCAAGTGGATGATGGGGAACATGCCGCCAATCATCAGGCAAAAAACCGTGATGGCTTCCGCCGCGCGCGTCACTGGCTTCCGCCAGCCGGCGTCCGTGAGGCGAAGAATCGCGGATATTAGTGTTCCCGCGTGTGAAATGCCGATCCAGAAAACGAAATCTACAATATAGAAGCCCCAGAAAACCGGCCGGTTGAGCCCGGTGACACCCATTCCGGCGTTGACCTGAATACCCCAGGCCACTGCACCCAAGATGACGACCGACAAGCAGGCCAGCACCGTCAGCCAATAGCTTGCGCTTCCGTTCGAAAGCGGCCGGAACAGATCCTCGCGAATTTTTGCGTACGGCAACAACTCGGGTGCGGATGCCGCCATGCTTATTTGGCCCTCTCCAGATAGAAAACTTTGGGCTTGGTGCCGAGTTCGCCTAGCAGCTGCGTTGAGCGGCCGCTCCCAGCCAGCTTCGAAACGCGGCTTTCTGGATCGTTGAGATCTCCGAACGCCATCGCTTCCGCCGGACAGGATTGGACGCAAGCGGGCTGAATCTCTCCATCCGCCAGCGGACGATTTTCCTGCGCCGCGTCGCGTTTACCGCGCTGGATTCGCTGCACGCAGAAGGTGCACTTTTCCATGACTCCAGCCGGGCGAATGGCTACATCCGGATTGTGCTGAAGCTGCAGTGGCTCGGGCCACTCCGGCGCAAACCAATTGAAGAAACGCACGGTGTACGGGCAGTTGTTGGCACAATAGAACGTGCCGACGCACCGGTTGTAAACCTGAACGTTCAGACCTTCGGAGTTGTGATAGGTCGCATAGGTGGGGCATACCGGCTCACAGGGCGCGTTATCGCACTGCTGGCAAAGCACGGGACGATACTTCACTTTCACATCCGGAAACTCGCCTTCGTAGTAACGGTCCACGCGAATCCAATGCGCGGTTCGGCCTTTTTCAGCCTGTTCGGGACTCGACACGGGCAGGTTGTTTTCCGCATGGCATGCTACGACGCAAGCCTCACAACCGGTGCACCGGTCCAGATCGATCGACATTCCCCAACGATGTTGTTCCATGCAGTCTACCGGTGGTGGTCCCTTTCTTCACGGTCCGGTGCGGAGAACTGCGTCCACCCTTTGCGATCACTGAGCCGAGATATTTTGACGCGCGTTCCGCCCAGAACTAAAGCCCCGGTCGCCTTCTCATAATTCGCAGCCAAAATTGACAGGGGGTTCGCACCTCGTCCTGAAGCATAACGTCCGTAGTGCGTGTGCCCGTCGCCGATGGGCATGCTGACCACACCCGGAATCGCCCCGGGATGCACATAGGCGGGCGCGTCGATCGATCCATGTGGCGATTCCACGCGCACGATGTCGCCATTGGCAACACGCAGCCCCGCGGCGGTCTTGTGGTCGAGTTCTACCGGTAGTCCCCAGATAGAACTTGATACCGGATCGGGAAGTTCCTGCATCCATGGCAGATTTGACGACGAACCATCGTGATGTTGCAGGGAAGTATAGGGCTGGAACTCAAATGGGTACTGCGAGGCGTCGCCCGTGACGGCCGTGGAGGCAATCTCAAACTTCGCGTCCGCGATGCGCGGCGCCGGAGCCCTCGCCGCTTCGCTCCAGACCCCGCCTTGATGGACGATTTCATCTACTGGCAAGTCTCCCGTAGCGAAAGGCCCAACTACTTCCCGCACGCTCACGCCCTCGTAGATGACCTGCATTTTCTCAGCGAGTTCCGCGAGCGTCCTTTCGACGGCTCGAGTATCGTACAGCGGGCGGATGAACGGACTGCCGACTGCCATCCCTGACCTGGTCGAAACCGCAGGCACCAGAGCGAGTTCGGATTCCAGCGAATCGTGATCCGGCAGGATCAAATCCGCCCAGGCGCTCGAATCATCCAGGAAAGATCCGAAACTAATCACGGTCTCGGCGCGCTTCAATGCGTCTTGAACCCCGCTGGATTTGGGGAACAGATACGCTGGATTCGCGCCATCAATCAGAACCACCTGTGCGTGCGCCAAAGATTCCGCTACACGGTGGTTTTCAAATGGCGTGACGGCCTGCGGCGCGGGCGCGAGGACTCCTCCCGGCTTGCCCATGTTTCCGAGCATGACATTTATATAGTGCGAGGCGATCACGGCGTCCAAAGAGTTGACTCGCAGAATAGACGCGCCGCCGATCACTAGCGGTGCGGCGGATTCGCCCAATTCCTGCACCACTTCGCGGACCCGTTTTTCTTCCAGGCCGCAAGCTGCCAGCAGGGATTTCACATCGGCACTCCGGAAGGCATCGGCCGCGGTCTTCGGGAGGTCTTTTACGTTGCTCGCGAGTTTGCTGTCAATCAGAATACGCCCGACTGCCGCGAGAAATTGAGGCTCCGTGCCCGGGCGAACCGGTAGCCAACGATCCGCGGCAGAGGCCGTAATCGAAAGTCGGGATTCCGCCTGCACTAAACGTCCACGCACATCGCGGCGTCCCTGACGGAAATTCCCGAACTGGCGCGCATAGTAGACCGGAGACGTCCATCCGCCCAAGAAATCCGCTCCAACGCCCAAAACGAAATTCGCATTCGCTAGATCGTAAACCGGCTGGCCATGCCAGCCGAACACCATTTCCGCAGCTTTGCGCTCCAGTGGATGATCCGCGATGGAGCAGGCGACAGGGGCGGGCGCTTTCAAGGCGTTCGCGAACCGGTTGAGCGCGAGCGAGCGTGATCCGGCGCTGCCACCTGATAAAATCACGATCTTGCTGAGATCCGTGGCTCTCACTTTCCCGATTTTTTCGGCAGCAGACGCGATTGCCGCGTCCCACGAAGTTGCTGCGAACTGGCCGGTGCCGCGATCTCCTGTCCGTTGCATCGGGCCACGCAAACGGTCCGGGTGGTACAGCGATTGCACAGCGGCCTGTCCTCGGGCGCACAACCGGCCCCCGCTGATGGGATCCAGCGGGTTTCCTTCTATCTTCTTCACCGCCGCGACGCGCTCGCGAACTTGCTCACCCTTGTCCGTGGTGATTCGCTCGCCTTCCATAACACGCGCGAGCGTTCCACAACCTGCGCTGCATGAGGTGCAAACCGCAGGGTGCCACTGCTCTTCCCCCGGGACAAGCTCATGCTCCGGGACCAGTAGCGGCATTAGCTTGCCGACGCTGGTTCCACAGCCTGTGGTGAGAGCGCCGGCGGAAGTCGCGGACAGTATACGGAAAAAGACGCGGCGATCCATGGGTTATTTCATCCCCGCGTTTAGTAATGACATGTGGCGCAATCCTCAGACGCGTGATTCTGGCGGTGGCAACTCAAACAGGTGCCCATGTTGTGTTTGACCAGGCGCTGCGCCGTTGCGGCCTGCGTCATGTCACCGTGACACTGGGCGCATTGCACCCCTTTGCGAATGTGCGGCGCATGTTGAAACTTGACTAGAGCGCCGGGATCGAATCCATAAACACGCTCCCATGGAATCTCTCGCCGGGCAGCAGCGTAGGCAGCGACCTTCTTGATCTCGGCATTCCCTGTAGCGATTTTGGCGTGGCACAACATGCACTTGGATACGGACGGCAGGGTTGCCCGCGCACCGGTATCGGCGCCACTGTGGCAATCCAAACACTGCAATCCGCGGTCAATGTGAACTTTGTGGGAATAGGCGATGGGTTGTTCGGCGTGAAGCGCTACCGCCCATATCGCCAGTACCCAAATCAGGCGCAGGTGATACTTGCCAGGGGCCGATACGTCGAGGTTCGGCCTATTCGAGGGACAAATACAGTCGTTCATTTACTTAGAGCCGGCGTACCTCAATACCAAAATGAGTGCCAATGAGCACCGGCGCTGAGGGGACCCAATCTATCTCTGACGATGCTACCACAGGTGCCGCGCGAACTACTCCTTTAGTCCGTAGACAAACAACGAGTTGCCCGCGGAGATCGCGATATATTGCTTGCCTCCGATTGAGTAGCTCATGGGTCCCGACGCGACGCCCGCCCCGACGCTGGCCTTCCACAATAGGTCGCCGTTGCGCGCATCAAGTGCATAGAAGTAGCCTTCGCGACCGCCCGAGAATACCAGGTCGGCGCCGGTAGTCAGGACGCCCGCGTCCGTGACATCGTTCATCTTGAACTCCCACTTTCGGTCGCCCGTCATGGGGTCAATAGCGCGGATGGCGCCGTATCCTTCATCTTCCCTGCGGGTATTCAGCCGTGAA
>CAZDGT010000398.1:0-1905 GCA_964504905.1 uncultured Bordetella sp.
CTGGGTTAACGGATGTGCCATCGGGGTAGCCTTGGTCTATGCGCTGTTGTTCCTGCCCGTGGCTCCCTTTGCCGCATTCGGGATCCTCGTTTATGGCATAGGGTTTTTGCCGCTCGCGCCGTTGCTGGCCCTGATCTGCGCGTTGATTTTGCGCGAACAACTGCGCCGAGGCGGCGGAGCAGGCAGCTCTCTGCCGGGAGCATGGCGCGGGTTGTGTCTCGGAGTAGGAGTCCTTGCGGTCTTATCGTTACCTCCCATATTAACTGAGGTCGCCTTGGGGAAAGCGAAGTCGCCGGTCCCGGCGGAAAGCACACAAGGAATTCGCTGGCTCCGGACCTGGGGCCAGGAAGAGGAATTGCTCCGCGCCTGTTACGGCCGCGCGCGTCGCGAGTTCGCGATGTACGAATGGCATGGGTCCATCAACCCGGAGGATGCGCGGACGATTTATTATCGGGTTTATGGCCGCGCATTCAATTCCGTGCCACCCCCAAAACTCTACGCCGGCCGCGGGGCCTGGAACGTGATCGAGGAGGATTACAGTTGGGACAACGATCAGGCTGGCGATGCGGTGGCCGGTTGCATCCGCGGACTTTCCCTGGTGGCGTCACGTGACGACGCCATCATTTATCCGGAGGTCGGCCTCGCGTACACCGAGTGGACCCTGGAGTTCAAAAACGATTCGAAACTCCAGCGCGAAGCGCGCGCCCAGATTCAACTGCCGCCTGGCGGAGTGGTCTCGCGCCTCACCCTGTGGATTGATGGCGAGGAGCGCGAAGCGGCCTTCGGTGGCCGCAGCCAGGTCAAGACCGCTTACAAGCAAGTCGTGGAACGGCGACGCGATCCAGTGCTTGTCACCACCTGCGGTCCCGACCGCGTGCTGATGCAATGCTTCCCCGTGCCCCCCGACGGTGGCCGGATGAAGGTGCGCCTGGGAGTGGTTTCTCCACTCACGTTGACCTCCGCGGATGTTGGCTGCCTGCGCTGGCCGTACTTTGGCGAGCGGAATTTCTCCATCGGCGACCAGGTTCAGCATTCAGTCTGGGCTGAGTCGAGCCAGCCGCTCGAGACTTCCGGTGGCAATCTCAAAGCGGAAGAGGGCAGGCCGGGTGTTCATGCCTTGCGCGGTCAACTCACTGACCGCGAACTGTGGGCTGCGGTGAACACCATTCGCGCTCATCGCCCGCCTGCGAGCACTTCTGCCGTCAGCAGCGATATGCGGTCGGGCACCAACCAGATCATCCACCAGGCAATCATTGAAAAACCGGTGGCGCCTCCTGACCGCGTTGTTTTGGTGGTGGACGGCACCAAAGGGATGGAAGCGGCTTACCCGGCCATCTCGACGGCGCTAAGCAAGCTGCCGACGAACATCGATGTCGCAGTGCTGCTCGCGCGGGATGGTTATGAAGAGGTTCTGCCGTTGCAAAAAGGTTCACCCGAATTGTATCGCAAGGTTGCGCTTGGAAAATTCCGCAGCGACGGTGGCCACGACAATGTCCCGGCCTTGATTCGCGCGTGGGATATCGCGGCGGAGGGCAGGGCGGGCGTTGTCGTGTGGATTCACGGCCCACAGCCGATATTGATGGATGCAGCCGAGGATCTGCGACAGCGGTTCGACCGCAGTACGAGATCCCCAATGCTGCTCGAAGTCCAGACGCAACCGGGTCCGAATCGCGTTTTGGAGAAACTGGACGGCCTCAAACCGGTTCGCTCCGTTCTACGTCTGGGAAAACTGGAAGAAGACATGGGACGCCTCTTCGATGGCTGGAGCGGCAAGTCTGGTACCTTTGAATTTGTAAGGGAAGAAACCGGAACGTTGGGAACCGATGAACATCCGGAGAAAACGGCAGCGTCCCACCATCTGGTCCGTCTCTGGGCAGCCCAGGAGGTTTCGCGCCTTTGCGCCGC
>CAZDGT010000399.1:0-1707 GCA_964504905.1 uncultured Bordetella sp.
CGATTTCGTCGTGAAGAATGGCTGAAACATCCGCGACTGGACTTCCATCGGTATGCCCGCACCGTAATCGACAATTTCCACCACCACCTGGTCGTCTTCGCGGCAGGTGCTGATGCAGATTTTCCCCGTGCCCTTTACCGCATCGACCGCGTTGTCAATCAGGTTGGTCCACACCTGGT
This sequence comes from uncultured Bordetella sp., assembly GCA_964504905.1. Taxonomy (GTDB): domain Bacteria; phylum Acidobacteriota; class Terriglobia; order Bryobacterales; family Bryobacteraceae; genus Palsa-187. Next base: position 180 of record CAZDGT010000399.1, read on the forward strand.
TGAGTTCGCTGCCGTAGGCTGTGATCTTGGGAATGGAGCGATCAAAGGACCTCACCAGCGTGATGTTCTTTAACTTGTAGCCGAGCATCGTCAACGTGCTCTCAATTCCTTCGTGAATATCCACCTCCTGGGTCGGCGACTGGTCCATGTAGGAATACGATTTGATGGCCTTCACCAGTTCCCCGATTCGACCGGTGCTTTGCTCCACCTGACTTACCAGCGCCTTCAAACTCAGGCGGACTTCCAGCCAGCCCAACGCGTCAGCATGGCTGGACGGCGGCACCTTCTCGACGAATTTTTCCAGCCAATCCAGGTCCAGGCCGGCATTGACAAACGTCGGCGCGATGTCCCACGCGGAGGCAACGCCCTTGGTGTCGAGCCAACCGGCAACCTCCTCAGAACAGTCGCTGCGCTCGAGGTGATCCAGCGCCGGCGCTTTGGCCGCGAGTTCCGCGGCTTCCTGCGCCCCAGTGAGGAGATGCTCCCAGTCAGCATGTGTGAGCGTCTGATTAAGCTGGCAGAGCAGCGACTGCAACCTGTCTGTGGCCGGTTGCAGACTTGCCGCCGCGCGCCGGGCTGCCGCCGCGGGATTGTTCATTTCATGGGCCAGTCCGGCCGCCATGGTGCCGAGCGAGGCGAGTTTCTCCCGTTGCTGGGAATAGCCTTCGAAATTTCGCATGCGGCTGGACGCGGAACGAAAGATCTGCCTCGCCACCGTCGGACAGTTGCGCAACATGATCCAAAAGTGTTCCTCATTGAGCTGGAACAACCGGACCGGCTTGGACACACGCACCGTGGAAAGCCACGGAATGTCCAGCAGAAGCATGATCTCGCCGATGTAAGAGCCCGCCTTGGTGACCGCCATGAGGATGGACTGGCGATCATAATTCCGGGTGATGCGCAACTCGCCTTCAAGAACAATCTGGAAGAGGCCGGTCCTCTCCTCTTCGCTGGCGAGAATAGTGCCGGCCGGCTTCGATACGATTTCCCCGGCCTGAAGGGATGCGAGGCACTCGTCCGTCGCGTCGGCGAACAATGGCGTCGACCTAACTTGCTCAATTTCCGCAGTAGTCATAATCAGGAAAGACCGAGGTATTGATGCACCAACTTCACCGCCATGGCTCCTTCGCCCACGCCGGAAGTGACGCCTTTTGCCGATCGATGCCGCACGTCGCCCGCGACAAATATTCCTGGCACGCTCGTCTCCAGATAAAATGGATCGCGGTCCGCCGTCCATCCGGTCGGTCGCTTGCCTTCCAATATGAGATGCTGGCCGGAAATGATGTAGCCCTGCGCATCGCGCTCGACTTTGCCCGCCAGCCAGTCCGTGCGCGGCACAGCACCCGCGTAAATCAGCAATGCGTTCGCTGGCACCGTTTCCGTCGTGCCTGCTTTGTTGTGCTTTATCGTGATGCGTTCACAGCGTTCTCCGCCTTCGACGGTCACAACGCTCGAGTTCAATTTGACCTCGATATTTTTTGTCGCCCCAATCTGTTTTTCCAGATATTGCGACATCGTATCCGACAGC
>CAZDGT010000400.1:0-2067 GCA_964504905.1 uncultured Bordetella sp.
CGATGCGCTCGAGGTAAGCCCCTGTGAATGCTCCACGGGAGGCAAGCCCCATGGCCGCAGGAAAATATGACGGGTTTATAGGCGAGTCGCAGCTAAATTTTGAACACTTGTATATTATTGTCATGGCCTGCTAAAAACTGCGGGGTTTTGTGAGTGAAAGCGGGGGCGGTTTTTGTTCCTTGGGGAAGGCGTGGTGGCGTCGGCTTTGGAGGGTCAGGCCGAGGTGTTGGTGGCACCAGTTTTGGACGTCGCGGTTGGTGACCTGTTCCAGCGCTGCGCGGAGGGTACTGACGCAGCGTTTGCCGACCAGAGCGCCGACGGCCAGGAACGTACGCGTCATGCCGTGGCCGCTGTGTTGAGCTTGGAGGTGTTTGTACTTGCCGATCAGCGACTCCAGCACTTCGGTGCTGCCAATGAGCCGCTCGCCGGAGCGGGCTAGAGCCGACTGCTGCCGGGCAAACTCCAGAACTTTCTGGAGAAGTCGGCGGCTGGCGGCGCAGGTGGCCAAGGACCGGAGGAGCGTTTGCAGTTCTTCCGGAGCGGCGGCGTGCCAGCCGTGGCGCCGCACATAATCCTCTGTTGCTTGGGCCACGGACAAGAGGGCCGCCCACCGCGCCAGCCGCTGGCGGTAATCCCGCAGCCAACCCAAGCGGGCCTCCACGCGCTTCCCATCCAGCGGCGGGCCAGGCACGAGGGGTGGATCATCCAGATAGCGGAGCACCTTCCCGCCCCATTCCACGAGACCATCGACGTTCATATAGCGGGCCTTGGCTTTCAGCGCCGGCGGAACCAGGAAGCCGGCGGCGGTCAGCGCCAAGCCGCGACGAGCCAGGTTGGACAAGGAGATGAACCGCTCCCACCTCGGATCGGCCTCCAATTCCTTTTTCAGCAGCAAGGCCACTTTGTGCGTGATGTCCGACACGTGATCCGTCTGAGGATGAGCCTCGCGAAACAAAGCAATTCCTTTCTTCAGATCGCTCCCGCCGTCGCTCACGATCGCCCGCGGCACCCCGGTGACTTGGGCGGCCCGCTGCAATTCCTGGTGCATCGTCTGGCCATCGGAGCGCTCCATCGGCTCCAGGTGCAACAGCTGCAAGTCCTGGTGCTGCAAGGGGCGTGGATCGGCCTGCCAGGAACGGAGCCGCAGACCGACGATCAGCAGTCCTTTGTGCGTGCCCAATTGCACCGTGTGATCGATGAGCCAGACCCAGTCGTCGGCCGCTTCCTTGGGACAATTCAGTTGATACAAACCCAGGCGGAAGAGCCAGGAGCGGCCCGCATTAGCGCACGGCTCGGCCTGGCAGGAAGGCCACAATCGGCTGAGCCAACTCACGACGCTGGCCGCTGCCCGCTGACTGCACGGCGCCGATAAAACCAGTTCCAGGAACCAGCCCATCACGCCCAACGAGTAGTGCTGACGAGGCGCGCGCTGCGCGAAATCCCCTACCACGGGCAAACCGGCTGGGATGACGGGGGCAGCTGCTTTCCGCACCGCGGGCAACGCGCTGGCCGGCGGACTTGCGGCCACCGGCGGAAGCTCTGGCTCAGGCGGTTTTTAACGCTTCCAACTCGGCCTGCGCCCGCGCCAACTCGCCACGCAGCGCTTGAGCCCGTTCTTTCCAGCGGTCGCGGCTATCCGTCAACTTCTGAACGCGATTGCCCAGGCGCTTCACGCGCCCCTTGGCCGTCTGGCACTTCGCCTTCCAGCCGTTCCGACTTCGCAGGAAGAACTTCAGCAACTTCTTCCGGGGACTACGCAACAAATCCACGGCATCCACCACCTCCATGTCACACCTCCAGGCTCCTGTTAACCAATCCAGTCGAATAGGCAGCCTCCGCCGCCCCCAATAAAGGCTTCCAATGGAACAAATACCGAACTCTCAGCAAATATCAAAAAACATCAGTTTTTAGCAGGCCACCGCACGACGGCACAATTGTATATTATTGCCGAGATGGCCGGTTTCGGCAAACGGAGCGCCCACGAAAAGCGACTTTCCTACAAACTCCGCAGAAAACGCAGCAAATCGTCCAATTCGTCATCACGGAGGGCACGTGGCAATTGATGGC
>CAZDGT010000401.1:0-1935 GCA_964504905.1 uncultured Bordetella sp.
TCTTGCGGGTCGAAATCTGATAAAAATACGCTCGCGAGACAGCATCGTGGCGGGCATGAAAGCCGGGAGCAACTTCCACACATTCGAGCACGGCGATGGAGGAGGGGAGGCGGTCGTTCAACTCACGAAGGATGCGGGCTGGAGTCAGGTCATCGCGCAGCTTGCGCACTTTTATGTGGGCCGCCTGGCCGACGGCGTGAACGCCCGCGTCGGTGCGTCCGGCGCCCTGAAGGTCCACTTCTAGGCCGAATAGTTCGTCCGCAACGCGCTGCAAATCGCCTTGGACGCTGCGTGCGTTTATCTGTGCCTGCCAGCCGGAGAATTTGGAGCCATCGTATTCGAGTGTGAGCCGGAAAGTCCGCATGTATCGCTATTATGCGGGAAGCAGAGGTGTGGATAGTCAAGAAAACCGATGGGCAAGGGCACCCCTAGAATGCCGCTTGCCCGATAACATCCCCGCTTGGCCCAAGTCTATCTGCAAGTGCTATTCGAATCGTGAACGAATTGTAAAAAACTTGTAAACAAAGGCCATAAGGTATGCCGCCAGGTCGTCAGCGCAGTCGCGGTTGGCTACAATTCCCTTAGCTGAGGCTTCGGGGTAACGGGTACCATGCAAACAGTTTTGGTGATCGACGATGACGCGACGCTGCGCGACACGATTGGATTGATGCTCGAGACTGAGGGGTTTCGTCCCGTGCTGGCGGAGGATGGCAAGTCGGGCATCAAGCAGGCCATGGCCCTGAAACCCGATCTCGTCCTGGTGGATTTGCGCATGCCCGGGTTGACGGGAATTGAAGTTTGCAAGCAGATGCGCTCGGCCGGAATGAAGACTCCGTTGATCGTTCTCAGCGCCATTGGCGACGAAATGGATAAAGTCTTATTGCTGGAGATCGGCGCCGACGATTACGTGGTCAAGCCGTTCGGCACGCGAGAGCTGCTGGCGCGGATTCGGGCACTGTTGCGGCGCAGCTCCACGGAAGAGACCAAGGTGGTTTCGTTCGGCGACGTGCAAGTGGATCTGACGCGCAGGGTGGTGATGAAAAAGAACGAAGAAATGAAGATGACGCGAGCCGAATACAATCTGCTCACGTATTTTCTGCAAAACCCGGACCGGGCTCTGTCCCGCGATATGATTCTAAATTCTGTGTGGGGCTACGAGTCTTTCCCGAACACGCGCACGGTGGACGCGCACGTCGTCCGGCTCCGGCAAAAATTGGAGCCCGCGGCGGGGACGCCCCAGCATTTCCTTACCGTGCACGGTGTCGGATACCGCTTTCTGCCGTAGGTCTCTATGGAGCGAACAGTCCTCATCGTGGAGGATACGGATTCTGGTCTGGATGCTCTTGAAGTCGCGCTAGACAGAATTCCGGGGGTGAGGACTCGTATTGTCCGCACCGCGGAGGAAGCGCTGCACTGCCTAGCGCAGAATCAGCAACATATCTGCGCGATCATCACAGATCTTCATCTTCCGCAGATGGATGGCTTCGAATTGATTGAAGCGGTCCGTTCACAGCCGGGGCGGCTTGCACTGCCCATTTTAGTGATCAGCGGGGATAGCGACCCGGGCACTCCTTTGCGACTGGAAACGCTAGGCACCAGTGGCTATTTTCCAAAACCGTTTTCGCCCACCGAAGTACGCAACAGATTGGAGCAACTGATCTATGCTTCTTAAACGCTGGCCCTTATTTTTCGCGCTGACGCCCCTGCTTTTGCCCGCGCAGGAGCGCAGCGAATTTCAGCAGATTCTGCAACGTCTCGACCAGCTGGAGCGGGAAAATCACAACTTGGCCGAGGAGGTGCACGCACTGCGCGCCGAGATCGCCAGCACGCGCCCGCAGGCGGCTCCCGCAACACCGGTGGCGGAGACGGCGATCAATGCGTCTCCCGTTCCCATGGAGGAGCGCGTTTCCGTCCAGGAGCAGCGAACCGAGGAAC
>CAZDGT010000402.1:0-11527 GCA_964504905.1 uncultured Bordetella sp.
AAGTACGCAAGTTGCAAAAAGCCGGCGAGTGGGAATAGACGCGCCGTGAAGCTGGTGTTTATGGGTACGCCCGCGTTTGCCGTCCCCAGTTTGGAACGCACGGTCGAGGCCGGCCACCAGGTGGCGGCCGTCTTCACCCAGCCGGATCGGCCCAAGGGCCGCGGACAAAAGGACGCGCTGCCTCCGGTGAAAGAGGCGGCGCTGCGTTTAGGTCTGACCGTGTATCAGCCGGAGCGCGTGCGGCGTCCTGAAGTCGTCGAACAATTGCGCGGCATGGCGCCGGACGCGATGGTGGTGGTGGGCTATGGGCAGATCATCCCTAAAGCGATTCTCGATATTCCGCCGCATGGCATCATCAACGTCCATGCCTCCCTGCTCCCGAAATACCGGGGCGCGGCGCCGATCCAGTGGGCCATCGCGCGCGGCGAGACGCGAACGGGAGTCACTACGATGCGCATCAATGAGGGCCTGGACACCGGCGACATGCTGCTGAAGTGGGCGACGGACATTGGCCCCGAAGAAAATGCCGTAGATCTGGGCCAGCGTCTGGCGATCGCGGGAGCGGATCTGTTAGTGCGCACGCTCGCCGAGATAGCGACAATTCAGCCGGAGCCGCAGGATGACTCGCTGGCGACCTTGGCGCCGATACTGAAGAAGGAAGACGGCAAGATTGACTGGCAGCTTTCCGCGCGAGAGATCCTGAACCGGATTCGCGGGTTCGAGCCGTGGCCCGGAGGCTACGGATTCCTGGGAGCACAGCGCCTGCAAATCTGGAGCGCCACGGTTGGCGATCCCAAGCTATCACCAGGAGCGCTCCGTGTGCTGAATCGCAAGTTGTATGCGGGATGTGGAAACGGCGAGTCTATCGAGTTGCGGGAGGTTCAGTTGGAGGGAAAGAAGAGAATGCAGGCTGCCGCGTTTTTGAACGGGTTTCCCCTGAGCGGTCAGGAGGCGTTGTCGTGAGTCTGCCACTGGGGTTTCGCTACGCGGCCACTTACGCCGGTATCCGCAAGATCAAGAAGGACGACGTGGCGCTGATCGTGTCGGACACTCCCGCCGTGGCGGCGGCCGTGTTCACGCAAAATCGTGTGGTGGCAGCGCCGGTAGTATTGGCACGCAAGAATCTGCGGGCTTCGCGCGGCAAGGCGAGCGCGATCCTGGTCAACGCGGGCAACGCCAACTGCGCCACGCGGACCGGCGATCAAGTGGCTCAAGCAACCGTCCGCGCCGCAGCGAAAGCGCTTGGCGTGAAACCCGAATATATCCTGCCTGCGTCCACGGGCGTCATTGGCGTCGAGATGGATGGCGGCAAGATCACCGCCGCGCTTCCAGGATTAGCCGCTCGACTCGACGCCGTCAACTTCGATGCGGTAGCCGCTGCCATCATGACGACGGACACTGTGCCCAAAACGGCGCACGCGGAAATCAAGAGCGGTCGTAAGGTCGCGCGCATCGCAGGGATGACCAAAGGCTCCGGCATGATCCAGCCCAATATGGCGACTACGCTGGGCTTTGTGGTCACCGATGCGGTAGTCTCGCCCGCAGTGCTCCGCTCGGCGTTGAAACGCGCCATCGCACGCAGCTACAACCGGATCTCCGTTGACGGCGATACCTCAACCAACGACACAGTGGCGGTTCTGGCGAATGGCGCTTCGGGCGTGAAGCCAACAGCCAAGGCCTTCGAGGCCGCGCTCACGGAAGTTCTCGAATCTTTCGCCCAGCAGATCGCCCGCGATGGTGAAGGCGCCGCGAAGCTCGTAACCATCGACGTGGAGGGCGCCACAAACGAAAAGGCCGCCGAGAAGATCGCGCGGTCGATCGCCAATTCCCCGCTGGTAAAGACCGCGATTGCGGGTTCCGATCCCAACTGGGGCCGGATTCTGTGCGCCGCGGGATATGCTGCCGTCACGTTTGATCCTCGCAAGGTGGATATCGACATGCAAGGCGTCGCAGTGTGCCGCGGCGGTCTGGCGGCCGATTTCTCTGAGGACGAATTGAAGACCAAGCTCGACCAGCCCGACTGCCATATCCGCTTTACAATTCGCGGCGCCGGACGCGGACGCGCGCGCTTCTGGACCTGCGATTTTACCGAAGATTACATCCGCATAAACGCCAGCTACCGGACCTGACATGCGCACCGCGTTGCTGCTTTTTTCGATGATCGCCTTCGCGGATCCCGCCACCGACGTATTGAACGTCTTCAGTTCCGCGGCCGAAGCATTGACCAACGATGACCCGGCCGCTTTCCTCGACAAATTTGACCGCAACATGCCCGGCTATGCGGCATTGCGAAATGACATTGAAGGCCTGCTGGCCGCCTATGAAGTGGGTGCCACCATCGAAGTAGTCAGTGAAGAAGGCGACAATGACAAGCGAGCGGTCGAGTTGGATTGGCTTCTGGTCACTGCGCAGAAGAACACTTTCAATAGCGCGCAGGAAACGCGCCGCCGTGTTGTTAAATGCCGCCTGGAACGCCGCGGCAAGCAGTGGAAGATCACCGCTCTGGAACCCCTCGATTTCTTTCGCGTCGCGCGCTAGAGTGACGCTTCCATCGGCATCGCCAGCGGCGGCTCGATGAAGAAGTCGAGCTTTTCCATGCGGGCGAGCGCGGCGCGCACGGACGCTTCCGTGGCCGGTTCCACCGTGATCACGAACGGTAAATTCTCGGCGATTTCATCGGGCAACTGGAGCACCGCTTCGATTGAAATCTTCTCCGCCGCGAGAGCGGCCGCAAGCTCGGCGATAATCCCGGGGCGGTCCTTCACCCGGAATCGCAGATAGTAAGCCGAGCGATTGAGCGCAATCGGGATCGGGCAATACTCGCCCAGCCGCGCGTGCGCGAAGGGAGAAACCCGCTCTGGACTACCCGACCGGATTTCGCGCGCTACACGCATCAGGTCGCTCACCACGGCAACACCCGTCGGATGCGCACCCGCCCCGCGTCCGTAATAGAAAGTATCCGCTCCGTACTTCCCGCGTACCCACACCGCGTTGTAGGCGCCGCGAACTCCCGCCAAAATTGTCGATTGCGGGATTAGCGAGGGGCGGACTGATAGCAGCAGTCCCTCCGGTGTCTGGCGCGCCAGGCATACCAGCCGGATCGTGTGGCGCAGCATGTGCGCATAGCCGAAATCGATCGGTTCAATGCGCCGAATCCCTTCGGTGAAAATATCCGATGGCACAATGCGTTCTCCAAAAGCCAGCGCGGAAAGAATCGCCAGTTTGGACCGCGCGTCCAGGCCATCCACGTCGGCGGACGGATCGGCTTCCGCATAACCGGCAGCTTGCGCCTCCGCCAGAACCTGTGCGAAATCCGCCCCACGCTGCTCGATTTCAGTCAGGATGTAATTGCAGGTGCCGTTTAAGATTCCGTAAAGCGTGGTGATGCGGTCGCCCGAGATGCCTTCGCGAAGCACCGCGTGAATCGGGATGCCGCCAGCCACGCTCGCCTCCATCGCGAGGTTGATACCGGATGCGATGGCTTGATCCCATAATTCCGCGCCATGCAGCGCCATTAATTCTTTGTTGGCTGTAACCACCGACTTGCCCTTCGCCGCGGCGGCTTCGATCACTTCGCGCGCAACCGTGGTGCCCCCGATAAGCTCCGCGATGATGTGGATGTCGGGGTGATCCACTACCTCTCGCCAGTTCGTAGTCTGCAACGGAGCGCCTAAAGCCGCCGGGATCTTCTTGCTCGCCACGTGCCGGCTGCACACCGCGGCTACGCGCAAAGGAAAACCTAACTTAACGGCAATTTGATCGGCGTTTTCCGCAAGGATGTCGAGCGTACCGGAGCCGACGTTGCCGAGTCCGATGACTCCAAGATTCACTGGCTGCATAAAAGGGGTTCTTTCTATTTGACCACTAAGCGGAAATCCATCACCAGGACCAGCGCGTCTGGCTGCACTCGCACATCGCGCAAGTCGAAGCTGGCTAGTTCCCGCTGATATAGCGGTTTGGCCGGAGCCTGCGGCGCCGGTTGTTCCAGCAGGTGGCGCGCCTGATCGCGAACTTCGATCTTGAAATCGCGCGCAAAGCTGCCTGTGAGCGCCTGGCGAACGCGGCGGATGTAGAACGAATCGCGAGGTGTCGAAACATTCACTTCCTTGAACGCCAGCGCTCCGTTCTTCACGATCGGCGACGCGATCAAGGTGAGATCGAACGAGTCCCCCAGCCCCATGCAGCGTCCCATCATGTCGAATGCGGTGCGGCCGCTGAAGCGCGCCGACACCCGCAGACGCCCGTCAATGGCGCCAACACGCGGCGATTCCAGATACGCGAATTTGCACCGGGTGGCTTTGTTGCCGCGAACATACAGGCGGCCTTCCTGTGAAAACAGTTGATCCGCGATCACGCGCTCAATGGCAGGGTAGCGCAACTCTAATTCTGCGCCCCGTACGCGGGTAGCGAGTAAAAAAAGAAAGGCGACGCCAATGCTCGCGCGACTCATGCGGTTTGTATCATTGTAGGGGATGGGGCGCCCATTCCCTGAGCGTAAATTGCGGGCGGTGTGTTACCCTGGAGCGTTTACCCCACTATGGCCGTCACTCGCGAAAAATCCCAATTGATGAGCGCGTCTGAAATCGATCGCACTCTGGTTCGCCTGGCGCATGAGATCCTGGAACGCACCGAGGACCTGAACAAGCTGGCGTTTATCGGGGTCCGCCGCCGCGGTGTGCCCCTAGCCCAACGGCTGGCGCAGAAAATCGAGGCGCTGGAGCACCGCAAGATACCTGTAGGAATACTCGATATCAGTTTGTACCGCGATGATCTTTCGATGGTCTCCCAGCAGCCGGTGCTGAACTCCACCGACATTCCATTCCCCGTCACAGGCATGGATGTGATCCTGATGGATGACGTGCTGTATACCGGCCGAACGGTGCGCGCTTCGCTCGATGCTCTGTTCGATCAGGGACGTCCCGCGCGGGTTCAACTCCTGGTGCTGATTGACCGCGGCTGGCGGGAGTTGCCGGTGGAGGCGCGCTACATCGGGCGGACGGTGCAGACGGCCGCCAATGAAATCATCGAAGTAAAGTTTCAGGAAATAGACGGCATGGAGAAGGTGCTGCTAGTGGAAAGGGTTGATTAAAGACGCGTGAAGAAAGGCCTCCTGGGGATTGAGGATCTGACGCGCGAAGAGGTTCAGGCTATCCTGGACCGGGCCCGGCATTTCCAGGTGGGTCCTGGCCAGCGTTTCCGCAAGTTCGACTTGCTGAAGGGACGCATGGTGGTGAACTTGTTCTTTGAGAACTCTACGCGCACCCGCACCAGTTTCGAGCTAGCGGCCAAGGGCCTGGGAGCCGACGCGGTTTCGATCACCGCGCAGGCCTCCAGCGTGGCCAAGGGCGAATCGCTGGTGGATACGCTCAATACGCTAGGAGCGATGCGGCCCGACGCTATCATCATGCGGCACTCCGCTTCCGGCGCGCCGCATTTTCTGCAGCGGCACTTGGGAATCCCCATCATCAACGCGGGCGACGGCACGCATGAGCATCCCACGCAGGCCTTGCTCGATGCACGAACGATTCTCGACCGCGGCAAACAGCTGGAAGGTCTGCGAGTCGCTATCATCGGCGACATCGCGCATAGCCGTGTTGCGCGCTCGAACGTGTATCTTCTCTCGAAGTACGGCGCGGAGATTGTGTTGTGCGGACCTGCGTCACTGCTGCCTCGCGAACTGACGCAGCTTGCACCCGGTGTGATCCTGACAACGGACATGAACGAGGCGATCCGCGATGCCGATGTCATCATGATGCTGCGCGTCCAGCTGGAGCGCCAGCACGAAGCGGCTTTTCCGGACGGCGAATACTTCCCGTTCTACGGCCTGCGCCTGGAGCATCTGAAGCTCGCAAAGCCCGACGTGATCGTGATGCATCCCGGTCCCATCAATCGCGGGCGAGAAATTTCATCGGAAGTTGCCGATTCGCAGCGCTCGGCGATTCTGAATCAGGTAGAGAACGGAATCTCGGTACGTATGGCAGTGCTCGAACGCGTCTTAGGTGGAGAAGCCAATGCCGGCGCTGCTCATTAAGAACGGCCGAGTGATCGATCCCGCCTCGGAGCACGACGCCATTGCCGATGTTTGGATCGAGGACGGCGCGATAAAGGGTGTCGCTACCGGCTTATCGGCTGCCGGCGCGGAAGTATTCGATGCCACCGGACTCGTGGTCGCACCGGGCTTCATCGACATGCACGTGCATCTGCGCGAGCCTGGCTTCGAGCACTCGGAAACCATTGAGAGCGGCGCGCGTGCGGCAGCGGCGGGTGGCTTCACTTCCATCTGCCCCATGCCCAACACCGCACCAGTAAACGACAGCCCCACCGTCACCACTTACATCATCGAGAAGGCAAGGCGGCATGCCGTTGTGAATGTGTTCCCCATCGGAGCCATCACTCGCGGCAGCAAAGGCGAGGAACTCGCTGCCATCGGCTCCATGCGCCAGGCCGGGGCTGTCGCCATCTCCGATGACGGACGCCCGGTGATGAATGCCCAACTGATGCGCCGCGCCATGGAGTTTGCACGAAGCTTCGGCATGCCGGTGATCAACCATTGCGAAGATCTGCATCTGAGTGCCGGCGGCGATATGCATGAGGGCGTGGAATCGGTGCGCCTTGGTTTGCGCGGTATTCCAGGATCTTCCGAAGATGTGATGGTAGCCCGCGATATTCTGCTTGCCGAAGTGACCGGGGCGCGCTACCACGTGGCGCACATCTCCTCGCGCCACTCAGTGGAAATGGTGGCCTTCGCCAAATTGAAAGGTCTCCCAGTTACGTCCGAAGCGACTCCGCATCATCTGACTCTGACTGACGCTGGAATGATCCCCTACGACAGCAACTACAAGATGAAACCGCCGCTGCGTTCGGCTCGCGATGTCAATGCCGTCGTCGAGGGAGTGGTCAGCGGAGCCATCGACGCCATCGCGACGGATCACGCGCCGCATGCGGGCAGCGAAAAAATGCAGGAATTTGAAAAGTGCCCGTTCGGCATCATCGGCCTGGAAACGGCTTTGGGCATTGCGCTCGAACACCTGGTGCACACGGGAAAGATCAGCGTGTACAAGCTAGTGGAGCTGTTCACGGTGAACCCTGCGCGGATTGTTGGCATCCCTCGCGGTACCCTTGCCGCGGGAGCGCCCGCCGACGTTACCATTTTTTCCACCGATCAGGCCTGGACTTACGACGTGAACAAGTCGCTCTCTAAGAGCCGTAACTCGCCGTTCCATGGTGTTTCGTTTCGCGGCGGCCCCGTCGCCACCATCGTGAACGGTCAGATTATCTGGCGGGTTTGACACCTGCTCGCCGCCGGCTCCCGTAAATATGAGACCATGGTCCTATGAAGACCACGCTGGAGATTCCTGATCCGATCCTGCGGAAGGCCAAGGTTAAGGCAGCGCAGCGTGGTATTCCCCTTCGCCAGTTTGTCACCGAAGCGGTGCAGGAAAAACTCGCGGCTCCCCAATCCAACAATAAGCCGTGGATGAAGGCCATAGGCGGGCTACGTCATCTCCATGACGAAAATGTGCGCATCCAGAAGTTGATCGATGAAGAGTTTGAGAAGATTGAGCCTGAGGATTGAGATTGATCATCGACACCAACGCGCTCTCTGCGATCGCCGATGAGGAGCCTGGGATTCGCGCTTGGTTGGAGAAAGCCATTTTAGTCGCGATCCCCGTAATCGTATTAGGTGAATACGGGTTTGGAATCGCTCAGTCTAGCCGGCGCAGCCACCACCAGAAATGGTTGCGGGAGAACCTGCCAGGGTTTCGCATTTTAGACATCACTCAGGAGACGGCTGAATATTATGCCGGGTTGCGGCTGGAATTGAAGCGAGCCGGCACGCCGATTCCTTCCAATGATCTTTGGATTGCGGCGCTTTGCCGTGAGCACGCCTTGCCTGTGTTGAGCCGCGACCGGCATTTCGACCGGGTCCAGAGACTACGCCGGCTGCAATGGTAATCCCCTACCCTCGCGCCGCGCGGCAAGCGTCACACGGGCAAATCCGGCGGAAGTGGTCGAAAGAATAGATGCCGGTATTGTGACCATCGGACCAGTCAATACGGATCGCGTAGCTGCCCACTGCCTCCACTTCGTTCATGCGCAGCTTGGGCTTGTACATCGGGAATAGTTCCCCGCCCTCGTAGTTGGATTTCTGCGGCGGCGTTCCGTGCGCTCCTGTACAGGTGGCGCAGGGGCATTCATCGCGCAGATAGGCTACTCCATATTCGCTGTGATGATTGTCCTTCCAATCGATCTTGATGCCCTTGGACTTGGAAATGGCGATGTGCTCTGGCTCGTTGGCGGGGTTACTCACTGATTTACTCTCTCGATATCGCGTACGCCGGAGATCCGTCGCACCGCGGAAACTACACGCTCCAGTTGCTTCTTATCGCGGACCTCGACGGTGACGTCGATGATCGCTCCATCCGTCGCACGGTCGTCGTCGCCGCGTGCTTCCAGGCTGCGGATGTTAATCTGTTCGCCGAAGAGGGCTGTCGTCAACTGGTTCAGTATCCCGGGGCGGTCTTCCGTGTGGATAAGCAACTTCACTTCAAAAGTCTCGGACACCGCGCGCGCCCATTCAACATCGATCTTGCGTTCCACTTCATACATGAGGTTCTGCACGTTAGTGCAATTGAGGGAATGGACCGCCACGCCCTTGCCACGCGTCACGTACCCGACAATGGCTTCTCCGCGGATCGGATTGCAGCACTTGGCGCGGTACACCAGCAAGTCGTCAATACCCTTCACCTTGATGACCAGGTCTTGATCGCCGGCCAATGGCCGTTGCCCCGGAGCTAGCGTAGGTTGGTCGGGAACAGGCGAGGTCGCGGGAGCTTCTGGCGCCACCTGATCCGGCGCCAGTTTCTGCAATACCTGGCGGGCCGAATACTTGCCGTAGCCTAGAGCCGCGTGCAAATCCTCGATCTTGCTGACGCCGTAGTCTGACGCTACCGCCTCCATCTGCGCTTCCGAGATCCTGCTCAACGCCACGCCAAAGCGGCGCGCCTCGCGTTCCAGATACTTCTCGCCAATCTCGATGGCCTTCACCCGCTCCGTGGTGTTGATAACGTGCTTGATCTTATTGCGGGCGCGCGAGGTCTTAACCAGCGCCAGCCAGTCTTTGCTGGGCAGGTGGCCGGCCTGCGTCAGAATTTCCACGACGTCGCCATTGCGCAGCCCGTACTTGAGCTGGACAATGCGGCCATTCACCTTAGCGCCGGTACACGTGTTACCGACGTCGGAATGGATCGCGTAGGCAAAGTCAATCGGCGTGGCGTCCCGAGGCAAAGTGATGACGCGGCCTTTTGGCGTAAACGTATATACTTCTTCTGGATACAGATCTACCTTCAAGGTAGACATGAACTCCCCTGGGTCGTGCATCTCCCGTTGCCATTCCACTAATTGCCGCAGCCAGGTGATGCGTTGATCGTCCTCCGCCCCGCGCCGTCCCTCTTTATATTTCCAGTGCGCGGCGATACCTTCTTCCGCGACGCGGTGCATCTCTTCGGTGCGGATCTGCACTTCAAAGTGACGCCCGCCGGGACCCATCACGCTAGTGTGCAATGACTGGTAAAGATTCGGACGAGGTATTGCGATGAAGTCCTTGATGCGGCCGGGGATGGGGTGCCATTCGTTATGGATAACACCGAGAGCGGCGTAACAGTTCTTGACCGAATCGGTGACGATGCGCACGGCCAAAAGATCGTAAACCTGGTCCAGACTGATCTTCTGCCGCTTCAGTTTCTGGAACACGGAATAGGCACGCTTCAGGCGGCCTTCCACGCGCGCCGGAATCCCTTCGCGCGCCAGCAACTGCTCTACGGTGTGCTTGATCTCGTTCAGAAACCCTTCGTTGGCGGCGTGGGCGGCTTCGAACTCTTTCAGCAGTCCCGTCGAGGCCTCGGGTTCCAGGCAGCGGAACGCCAGATCCTCCAGCTCTGCGCGGATTTTGCCCATCCCCAGACGGTGTGCGATGGGGGCGTAGATCTCCATCGTCTCGGCGGCGATGCGCTCCTGTCTTTCGCGGGGCAGCGAACCCAGCGTCCGCATATTATGTAAGCGGTCCGCCAGCTTCACCATGATCACGCGAATGTCGTTCACCATCGCCAGCAGCATCTTACGGACGCTCTCCGCTTGGCGCTCTTCGCGCGACGCCAGGTTGAGCTTGCTCAACTTGGTGACGCCATCCACCACGCGCGCTACGTCATCCCCAAACTCCTTTTTGACTTCCGCCAGCGTTGCCGTGGTATCTTCCACCACATCGTGGAGCAGTCCGGTTTCCAGGCATACCAAATCCATGTTCATGTCGGCGAGTTGCCGGGTCACCATCAAGGGATGCACCATGAAGGGCTCGCCCGAAACACGCCGTTGGTCCTTGTGGCGCGCGGCGGCGAAGGCGAAAGCTTTGCGGAGGGATGCCAGGTCCTCGTTGGGCCGCAACTCGTGCACGCGAGCTTCTAGCTCGCCATAAAGCCGGTCCACTTCGTCCGGCGCCGGCATGGCGGGGATCGCCGGAACCACGGGAATATCGACGGCCTGGGTCGAATCGGGCATTCCTTAAACACCAGTGTAGCGGACGGTGTCAACCGCCCCGCAAAAGAGAAGCGCCGCCCCCGGTGAGCGGGAACGGCGCCAATGGCAAATCTGAAATGAACTATTCCTGAACGATTCCGCCGGAGGTCTTCTTCTCCGCCGCTTCCTGCTTGGCTTTCTTTGTGTCAAGCGGCTTCTGCAGCCAGGAATCGGCCTCATCCACCTGCTTCTTGTAAGAGTCCTTATCGTCAGCCAGGTCGGCTCGCTCGCGAATCAAAAGATTCATATAAGCCATCGCATCGTCGCTCTGGGGATCGATCTCCAGAGCCTTTTGCAGATTCTTGATTCCGTCCTCAATGACCGACATGTACTTCGCGGACAATTCGTCCTTAGCCTTCTTATCTTTGAGGGGGCCTGGTTCGTCCGGTTTCATGTTGGCATTCACGCGCGCGGTCATGAGCGCCGGATAGAACTTTTTCTGCGCAATCGCGCCCAGGCTGTAATAGCCGTCGCGGTTCTTCGGATCTGCGGTTACGAGCTTGGTGTACCAGCCAGCAGCTTCGTCCAGCTTGGCCATCTTCTGCTCTAGCGGCAGCGGATCGGCTTCGTTGAAGGCCAGTGACGCCAATGAAGCCAGCGCCACGCCGTTGTTGGCATCCTGCGTCAGCACTTTGCCGAACTCATCCTTGGCCTTGGATGCGAATTGCAGGTTTTCCGGAGATTCCGCGCCCGGAATCCACTGCATCATGTACGCCGTAGCCAGGTAAACACGAGCATTGGGGTTCTCAGGATCAAGCGCAATCGCTTCCTGGAAGAAATCCACCGCAGCAGAATACTTGGCATTCTTGTAAGCCGCCACGCCCTTATTCAGATCGTCGCGCGACTTTAGTTTGTTGCAGCCGGTACCCAGCAGGGTCAGCGTTCCCGCCAATAGTGCGGCGCTGAAGAGAGTAGCTTTTCGTAACATTGGCTTCATTCTCCCTTTGGCTTACTG
>CAZDGT010000403.1:0-11184 GCA_964504905.1 uncultured Bordetella sp.
ATAGCGCCACCATCGACTTGCGGTGCGCCATTGACCACTCCAGCATCTGCGTATAATGGCGATCCAGGAAGCGGAAGAATTTCGAGTCTTTAGACGAGTGGCGGGAACCATCCGCCTGCACCGGCGGCATCTTGATAAATCGCGAGCTCAACATCGGAGTCAAAGTGAACGACACCAACAAAGACACTGCGATGGCAAAGGACGCCGTGAACCCAAAGGAAGACATGAAGCGTCCGGTAATGCCGCCCATGAATCCGATCGGAAGAAATACCGCCAAAAGCGAAAGCGTGGTCGCCATCACCGCGAGGCCGATCTCCCTGGTGCCTTCGATCGCCGCCTGCATCGGAGGCATGCCCTTCTCTTCCATATAGCGGTAAATGTTTTCGAGCACAATAATGGCGTCGTCGATAACGATTCCGACCATAAGCGTCAGCGCCAGCATCGTGATCTGGTTCAGGTCCAGCTTCATCGCCGCCATCAGTCCAAAGGCCGAGACAATGGACGTGGGAATCGCCACAGCCGAAATCAGCGTCGTTCGAACATTCGCCAGGAAGATGAAAATAATGATCGCGGCCAGGATGCTGCCTTCCACCAGGTGCGATTCGAGCGAGCGGACAGCGCTCTTGATGAACAAAGACTGGTCACCGATAATTTGAATGGTCAGGTCCTTGGGCAGGGTCGCCTGAATTTCTTGGAAGCGCTTCTTAACGGCATCGGCAGTCGCCACCGTATTTTCGCCGGACTGCTTGGAAACCACCAGCGTGACCGAAGGATTACCGTTCAGCCGGGCCGCAGTCGTCGGCTCCTCTTCGGAATCCTCCGCATGGCCGATGTCGCGAATTTTCACGACGTATGACCCGCGGCGCACGACCGCGATCTCATTGAATTGTGCGGGATCGACCAGCCGCCCCAGGGTGCGAACCGAAAACTCTTTTTCTCCCGCGTTAACGCTGCCTGCGGGCAGCTCAACGTTTTGTTCGCGCAGAGCCTTGGCCACATCGGAGACGGCGACATTGTAAGCGCGCATCTTTCCCGGATCCACCCACACCCGGATCTCGCGCTTCTGTCCACCTACGATGCGGATTTGACCTACACCTGCAATATTTTCCAGCTGCGGCCGAATCTGCTTGTCGGCGATCTCCGTCACTTCGCGCAGTGGCCGCGGCGAAGAAACCACCATCTGCATAATGGGCTGCGCGTCGGGATCGATTTTCTGCACCACCGGCGCCTTGGCGGTCTCCGGCAATTGCGGGACTACCTGATTGACCTTGTCACGCACTTCCTGCGCGGCCACATCTCCGCTCTTATCCAGCGTGAAATTGATGACCACCGTCGAGAATCCCTCAATGGAAGTCGACTGCATGGTGTCGATACCACTGGTCGTATTGACAGCGTCTTCAATGCGCTTGGTGACGTCTGACTCCATCTCCTCGGCGGAGGCGCCAGGATTGGAGGTGGTCACAATAATCGTGGGCAGATCGATCTTGGGAAACAGATCCACTCCCAGCGTGAAAAACGAAAACACTCCCACCACCATCAGCGCGACGATCAACATGGTCGCGAAAACCGGGCGTTTCACGCACAAAGCGGCTAGTGCATGCATGGGCTAGCGTCCTTTCGCGGCGCCTGCGGCCGGCGTTGTATTCACTACGATTCCATCGAAAAGATCCTTGAGATGGTCGGTGGCGATGATGGCCCCCGGGGAAATGCCGGAGAGAATCTGCACCATGTCGCCGCGGATCGCACCCAACTGGACCACCGCGACGCGCGCCCGTCCATCGCGAATAAAAAAGAGCTGCGAAGAATTGGTGGTGGCGTCGCTCACTACCGCAGCGCGTGGCACAAACATACCGGTGCTGTTGCCCGGCAGAATGATGCGCGCCGTGCCGAACATGCCGGGCTTCAGCGCAATATCCGTGTTCGGAAATTCCGCAATCGCGGTAAACGTACGCGAACTGGGGTCGACCGCTGGATTAATCGCGGTGACCCGCCCCTGGAATATGCGTCCTGGATATCCGGGAACTGTCGCCTCCACGGGAACCGAGACCTTCATATCCGGAGCGTTGACTTCCGGCACCTGCAATTCGAGACGAATCGGTGTGATCCGCAGCAGCGTGGCGATCTTGGAATTTACTCCCACGTATTGACCCACCGCAATGGGCCGCGCACTAATGTAGCCCGCAAAGGGAGCGTGAATAACCGTGTCCTCGATTGCCTTGCGCGCCATCGCGCCTTGCGCGCGCATCCCGCTGAGAGAAGCTTGTGCGGAGAGCGTGCCCTCAAAATTTTGCCGGGCGGCATTGAGCGTAGCCTCATATTGCTGGCGCGCGGCGTTGGCCTGGGCCTGCGCAGTATCCGCTTGCGTGCGGAATTTTTCGTAAGCGCTTTGTGAAACGTCGCCGCTCTTCAGAAGATTTGCGTAGCGCTGGGAATCGGCTTCCGCCAGCCGCGCCTGCGCAGCCGCCGAATCGGCGTTGGCTTTGGCGGACAGCACCTCCGGCACGTTATCGGGGTTAAATTTTTCGCCCTGCCCCAGTCCGATTCGCGACTGGGCTTGGCGTAACCCGGCTTCGGCCTGCTGCTCGGCGGCAGCGGCCTGGTCCAGGCGCAACTTGGCATCGCGGTCCTCAAGACGGGCGATCACCTGCCCTTGCTGCACGAAATCGCCAACATCTACTGGCGTTTGAATGACCCGGCCGCCTGTTTCCGGCGCCACGTCGGACGTCTCTTTCGCCACGAAACTGCCGGTGACCTGCACCGAAGCCTCGACCGCGCGGTTTTCAGCGGGCACTACCGATACCGTGATCGTCCCCGTCGGCGCGGCCGCGTCTGGGGTCGGATTCTTTGCCTCCGTCGTCTTCGGTCCGCCGCAACTTATGAAAAACAAAGCTGCTAATACCACGACGGAAATGGCAAGGCACAATTTACAGCGTCGCATGAGCCCCTTTCTCTTTCTTGTTAGTACGCAGACGGACGGCCGCAGGTTCGGTGAGTCCACGTAAAATAAATCCCACCAGTTGATCCGCGATCGCCTCATCCGTTGCGTTAGTCCTTTTCATGCCAAATATGTGCTTACCCATCGCGCAATGCACCACCGTCCCAATCGCAACCATGACCATCAGCTCGGGATCTCCCGGCCGAAATGCGCCTTCCGACTGCCGCAGCATCACATAGCGTTTTAGGAAATCCCGGCCGCGCGACCCCAGCCGTTTGTGGAACAGACTCGCCATCAGATGTCCCTCGAGCAACGCGTATAGGATCAACCTGTGAAAGGCGGGATCTTCACGGAACGATGTCAAAATTCCCCGCGCGATCGCGCCGAACACGCCTGCGTCATCCCGCCGCTCCGCGCAGTCTTCCATCCGCTGCTTCGCTTCCTTGCCGGCCTCCTGGTTCTCTTTCATGTCCAGGATGGCCTGATACAGGTCTTCCTTGGTCGCGAAATGCCGGAAAAGAATCGCTTCGCTCACACCCGCTGCCGCGGCAATGTCTTTAGTCTTGGTGCCGCTGAAACCGTTGCGCGCAAAACAATCGATAGCGCTGCGCAGCAGTTGGCGGTAACGGTCGTCGGCGTGCATTCGGCTCTTGCGGATGGGAACCACCGGTGGGGTCCCGGCGGGCGTGGGAACATTCATAAGTAAGTGCTCACTCACTAGTGTACCAAACAATAGACGGTACACAAGCGGGTTTTGTTCGTGGAAAATGTGACCTATTCCTGGTCGGCGGCGAAGACCGCAGAATCCAGGTACTCGTTAACGGAGAGGATGAGCGTTTGGGCTGGGCTGTCAATGTCGACGTAGTGGTGACCGGGACCACTTAAAGCCTTCAATACCGCGAGTTTGTCAAGAATCTCAGAAGCCTTTTGAGCCGAGAGGTTCCAAATGACTTGCCCCTTGGTGACTTCTATTTTTCCGGCGGCTCCACCAATGAGGAACTCGTGCCGTGTTCCCGATGTCTTCAACAATGAACGCGCGTCTTTTCCCTCGGCGGCGTGGGACAGTGCTTGTTCCAATGCGGCCATCCCTTCGTGATCGGCGGCCAACAAGACCGCGTCATCGCCAAAGTAGAACTCGGGGATCAACTCTATTCGGATCACCGCCATGCAGTAAAAAGTATACTGGCCCGCGCGCCTGTTGTTAGCATGGGCTGATGCCCAAGTTATTGGAATTTGACAACGTTTCCGTCGAGCGCGAAGGGACCATGGCGCTGCGGAACGTTTCCTTTTCGGTAGAAGCCGGTGAACACGTGGCGATCCTGGGGCCGAACGGTAGCGGCAAGTCGACTCTGCTCAAGACCGTCACTCGCGAATGCTATCCCCGTTTCCCCCTGCAAAGCCGCGTGCGCATTTGGGGGGATGAAATCTGGACTCTGTTCGAACTGCGCGCCACCTTGGGCATCGTTACCAACGATCTGGTGGCCACTTGCACCAAGCCATATTCCGCGATGGAGACTGTTCTCAGCGCTTTCTTTGGCTCCATTGGAATTTGGCCGAACCATCACGTCACACCAGCGATGGAAGTCCGTGCACGCGAGGTTCTGGAGTTCTTTGAAGTTGCCCATCTGGCGGAACGTCTGATGACGGAGCTATCGAGCGGCGAGGCGCGTCGCGTGGTCTTTGCGCGGGCACTCGCGCACAATCCCAAGGCACTCGTACTCGACGAGCCCACTAATAGCCTGGACATCCGCGCGCAGCGCGAAGTCCGCGACGCGATGCGAAAGCTCGCGCACAATGGCGTCACTGTGATTGTGGTCACGCATCATCTCCCGGATATTGTTCCTGAGATCAAGCGCGTCGTCGCCCTTAAAAACGGCGCGATTTTCTTCGATGGAAAAAAGGAAGAGTTACTGACTACCGCAAAAATGGAAGAGTTATTCGAAACGCCGGTCGAAGTGGATTTCGGGCACGGCGGTTACAACATGGGCTTGGTGGGATAAAGCCGGGACCGTTGCGATCCCGGCTCAAACGCGTTAGCGGCGAAAGCGCCTGCCGCCGTAGTACCGGCCACCGTAGTAGCGTCCGCCACCGTAGTAGCCACCGAAACCAATCCCAATCGTGGGCCCGTAGTACGGATACCCATAATAGGGACCCCAACCCGGTCCATACCCCCCGTAGCCTCCGCCGAAATACGGTGCTCGCGGACGAGCCTGCATGCGTGGCTGATCGGACGGCTGGTCATAGTCACCGGGTCCCACGTAGCGGAATGCCTGCTGTGCGCGTTCGGTGGAGACCACAATGGGATTATCCAAGCGGAAGGTCAATACCTGCTCCGGATAGACAACCGTCTGATTGCCGCGAGTGAGAAGCACGCCGATAATACCGGCGGCAGCGCCGGCACCCGCGCCGATGGCAGCGCCCTGGCCAGTGTCATGCCGTCCCGCTGCTCCGGCGCCGATGATCGCACCAATGCCGGTGGCAGCGCCAATCCCGACGGCGTCACGGCCTTCTGATGTAGTGCCATTACGGCTGACCAGTTCCGAACGCACGGGCACCTGCTGGCCGTCAATCAGCGTCATATCCGTGAGCTCCAAACCGAGGCGTGATACACCCTTAATACGCCCCGCCTTTTGAGCTTCCGATACCCGCCCTTCGACAACCTGGCCGCGATCGGCCACCACAACGCCATCCACCACAATGGGCTTTACGAGCGTGGCGGAAAACGCGTCGCCCGCTTGATTGTGATCCGACGAGAGAACTTGGTTGAGACGGATCGTCAGGTAAGTCCCAGGCGCAATCGTCAATTGCGGTGGAATATTTGCGGCGGGAGCCTGCGGAGGCGGCCCGTAACGCCCGTCGCGCGGATCGCGTCCGTCGCCGATGCGTCGCCAGCCTCCGCCATTTTGGGGAGGCGGACCCTGCGGAGCAGCGCCTTGCGGACCCGCTTCGTCTTGCGATGAATATTGCGGAAGCGGCGCCGGCTCATCTTGCGCGAGCGCAAGCCCGGAGGCCGCGATAAAAGTTACTAGAAGTCCAGTTTTTACCGCCCGATGCGTTCTCATGATGTAAGTGCCGAGGCATTTGAAGTGCCAAAGCGATCAATGTGTAAGTGCAACATAAGTCGATTCCATGAATGCAGACCTTTGCTGAAAAACCACCGTCAACGGTGGTTTTCAACCAGTCGCGCAGGTGGTCCCCGGCGTGCTACCGTAGACGCTTATGTGGAATAAAGAACAGCAACCCAGTCCTTCTAACCAGCCTGCTTCGCAACCTTCGGTACCTGGCATGGCATCGGCGGCTTCGGTCGGCGCTTCGGCAACCGGTTCCGGAGTTACCGTCGTTGGCGAGACCCTCAAGATTCAAGGCAATCTCTCCAGCAGCGAAGAGATAGTGGTGAATGGCGAGCTCAGTGGCCAACTGGAGCTGACTCACCGCCTGACGATTGGCGCAAAGGGCAAGGTAGAGGCGAGCGTCAAGGCGAAAGAAGTAATCATCATTGGGTCCATAAAAGGCAACGTTGACGCGTCCGAGCGGATCACGTTGCGCGCCGGGGCCAACCTGGTAGGCGACGTGAAAACCGCCGGCATTGTGATCGAAGACGGTGCCTATTTCAAGGGCGGCATCGATATTACGCGCCCTGCCGCACCCCGCTAAGATACCCTTCCGCTGTAACCCGTGGCGCCGGATCTCGCCTCCTTGGTTTACTCGCGAGGTGCAACCAGAGAGCCGCGTTTGTTAAACTGAAAGTTCCCAAGCCGTTACCATGGCGCCACCCCCCAAGCTGCGTGTCACCTTCATAGACTGGCTGCGCGGGCTCGCCGCCGTGATCATGTTGCAGGGGCATACTTTCGATGCCTTTACACGGCCTGAAGATCGTTCCGGCGCCTGGTTCACGTATTCACAATTCTTCGGAGGCGAAGCCGCCGCTATCTTCTTGTTCCTAACGGGAGCTACCTATGGGATGGGTATGAACCGCCGGGAGCACATGCCCCCTGGCGCCCGCGTCTGGCAGGCGTTGAAGCGTGCAAGGTTTCTATTCATCCTGGCTATATTATTCCGCTTTCAGGGCTGGATGTTTGCCTGGGGAAGCAGCCCCTGGACCGACCTACTCAAGGTCGACATCCTCAACGTGATGGGCGTTACGGCTGCCATGATCTCGTTACTGGCGCTGGCGAACGGCGTCCACCGCGTACGCTGGGCAGTATTTGCCGGGGCGGCGATTGCAGCTCTTTCACCCGTAATGTCGGCGCTGGATACCAGCGGGATTCCGGCTCCGATTCGCGATTATCTGGTTCCCAGCGCCAGCACATTCAGTGTCTTCCCCTGGGGCGCGTTTCTGGCGTTCGGCGTCGGCGTGGGAAGCTTGATCCCTCTTGTGGAGCGCGGCGGCTGGAACCGCGTGATGCAATGGTCCGCGCTGCTTGGTTTCGGGCTGGTCTTCTCGGGCCGCTACTTCGCCGACCTGCCTTTTAGCGTCTATGCGCAGTCCGAGTTTTGGCTGAACAGTCCGGCACTCGTGGCATGCAAGCTGGGGATCGCTTTGCTGCTGGGATCATTCGCCTACCTATGGTGCGAGTACCTGGCGGCGGGCGGCTGGAGTTGGGTGCGCCAACTGGGCACGACTTCCCTGCTGGTGTACTGGGTCCATGTGGACGTGGAATACGGCCCCTGGTTCGCCAAGTACCGGCAGCATTTGAGTGTGCCGCAGGTCCTTATCTCCGCATTGGTCCTGATTGTTTGCATGATAGGACTAAGCGTAGCCTTCACTCGCCTGCGAAAGAAGTACAGTTCCAAGGGCGATCCCATGCCTGTGGTCGAACTGCCCCTGCGAACGGAAGCCCAGCGGCGCCGGGCCTGATCTTCACGCAGAGCCTGGTCTTATACTGAAGGTCGAGTCTATGCGCTTCCTTGTTGCTATTTCCTTACTCACAGCTGCATCTTTTGCCCAATCCGATCGCGGGATCATCTCTGGAACCGTCCGTGATCCCTGGGGCGTTGGTATCGCCGAAGCGACGGTTCAAGCCAAGAGTACGCAGACCGGAAACACCGTGAAAGCCGTGAGCGGAGTTGGTGGCAAGTACACCATCGCGGATGTCCCCGCCGGAGCCTACGATGTTTCGGTGACCGTGCCCGCCGTGAGACCGTTTGAGCAAAAGGGCGTGATCGTCACGCCAGCGAAGACCCTGGAGCTGAATATCAAGCTGCAAGAGGGCACGCAACTCAGCACGTTGGGTGAAGATACCCTGGGCGCCATCGCGGACCGCAAGCGTCACAATCCGCCCCCTGGTCCCACGCCGCGGACGTCCGACGGTAAACCCGACCTCTCAGGAGTCTGGTGGTCGCCGGTCATGGTGGACCCCGGAAAGCCCGAATGGCTCCCCGCCGCGCAAGCGGTCGCGAAGCAGAGGGTGGAGAGCAACAATCTGGACAGCCCGCAGGCTCGCTGTCTGCCGTCGCCCGTGACTCGCCTGGGCCCGTTGTTCCAGCTGGCCCAGACCAAACAGTTCCTCGTGATCATCTCCGACGATGAAAGCCCCGGCTTCCATCAAATTCACCTGGACCGCGACGCGCATCCCAAGGACCTGGATGTCGATTTGTGGTACGGCGATTCTAT
Source organism: uncultured Bordetella sp. (assembly GCA_964504905.1). Taxonomy (GTDB): domain Bacteria; phylum Acidobacteriota; class Terriglobia; order Bryobacterales; family Bryobacteraceae; genus Palsa-187. The sequence continues at coordinate 8,550 of CAZDGT010000403.1, forward strand.
CGGGCACTGGGACGGCGACACACTGGTCGTCGACCGGGTCGGCTTCAACGAGCGCGTGTGGCTGGATCAAGGCGCGCATCCGCACTCCGACGCGCTGCATGTGATCGAGCGCTATCGGCGTCCGGACCTCGGCCACCTGGAAAAGGAAGTCACAGTGGAAGACCCGGGCGTACTCGCAAGGCCCTGGACCTTCAAGGCGGTCGCCGATCTTGCCGCAGGCGAGGAGATCCGCGAATTCATCTGCGCGGAAAACAACCGCGACGTGCCACACATGGTCGGCAAGTAGTTTTAGAGCGGCCGATCCGGCCTGGCGATCGAGCGCCAGATATGCGCCACGGGACTGTTGTCGTACCCCAAGCCCTCTTTCGGCTGCTTGAAGTGGCGCCCGATGATATCGGTGAATTGCTCTAACTTCGGATTGACGTTGGGCTCGAACGAATATAGATCGTTGACCGTCACCATGCGTGCTTCCAGATACCACTTGTGGTTGCGAACCATCTGGTACGCAGATTCAATGTATGGCTCCGGTTTGTAATCCTCGCCAAAGAGAATGCGATACAGGTCCGGGTACTCATAGCCATACTCTTTGTCTTCGTAAAAGCGCAGCGCCTGATGGTAGCGGATGGCGAACGCCACCTTTTCCGAAACATACGGCTCGTAAAGCTGCGCGCCCCACCACCCGTGATCAACTTTGATCAGCTCTTGCACCGTGTCGTGCAGCAGGCACGCCAGAATGACCTCTTCCGACATGCCGTTCTTCTTAGCAAGATTCGCGCTTTGCAGGACGTGATTCCCAGTCAGGCTGAACCGCAGCTTGAAGTAATCGGCGAGAGTCGGTTTCGCCGGCATCGGCGGCAGTACCTTTACATTTCCGGAGTGTGAAAGAAACAGGTTGCCCACGCCGCGGCGAAACGTTCTCGTTGCGATCTGCGCCTCTACTTCGGCCATCGTCGGATAGTGTCCCGGCGTCACGTCATCGAGCCCGAACCCCTGCTCGTTCAACTGCTGCATCTTGAAATCTTCGATGGCGTCGGCCTTGGCTTCCGAACTCATGGAATCCACCGCCGCGGCGCCACCCAGGCTCGCGATAAACGCCTGCTTATCGATTTCCATCGGAAACACCTCAGTTCGGGGCGCTGGCGATCTGTGCGAGCACCGCATCGGCGTCGGCTTCAGTAAATTCCTTCGTCTTCACGGAATGGTTCATAGAGCAGAACTTTGGTCCGCACATCGAGCAGAACGCAGCGTCCTTGAAACCTTCCTCCGGCAACGTCTCGTCGTGATAGGCGCGCGCCGTCTCGGGGTCGAGCGAGAGTTCAAACTGCTTGTTCCAATCGAAGGCGAAGCGCGCACGGGATAACGCGTCGTCACGGTCTCTGGCGCCGGGACGATGGCGGGCGATGTCGGCCGCGTGCGCCGCTATCTTATAGGCGATCAGCCCTTGCTTCACGTCTTCCAGATTGGGCAGCCCCAGGTGCTCCTTGGGCGTCACGTAACACAGCATCGCCGCTCCATGCCAGCCGATCATGGCCGCACCGATCGCGGACGTGATGTGATCGTAGCCCGGCGCGAAGTCCGTAACCAGCGGTCCAAGGGTATAGAACGGGGCCTCGTAGCACCATTCTTTTTCCTTTTCGACCTGCATCTGTATTTGATCCAATGGGATATGCCCAGGACCCTCAATCATCACCTGAACGTCGTGCTTCCAGGCGATCTTGGTCAGTTCGCCCAGCGTCTTCAGTTCGGCGAATTGGGCGGCGTCGCTGGCATCGGCAAGCGACCCGGGACGCAGCCCATCGCCGAGGGAGAAACTCACATCATACTTCTGGAAGATCTTGCAGATGTCTTCGAAATATTCATAAAGCAGGTTCTGGCGATGGTTCTTGACCATCCACTCCGCCAGAATCGCCCCGCCGCGGCTCACGATTCCGGTAACGCGCCGAGTGGTCAACGGGATGTACTGCACCAGAACGCCCGCATGGATGGTCATGTAGTCCACGCCTTGCTGGGCTTGTTCCTCGATCACTTCGAGCATTACCTGGATGTTCAAATCCTCAACGCGGCGCACTCGCGCCAGCGCTTCATAGATAGGTACAGTACCTATAGGCACCGGGGATTCATCGATGATGGCTTTGCGAATGCGCGGGATATCACCGCCGGTGGAGAGGTCCATTACGGTGTCCGCGCCGTAGCGTACCGAGTACCGTAACTTGTCGAGTTCCGCGGATATATCCGAAGTCGTGGAGGAGTTGCCGATGTTGGCGTTGATTTTGCACAGTGATTCGACGCCGATGCACATGGGCTCCAGATTCGTATGGTTGATGTTGGCCGGGATAATCATCCGGCCTCGCGCCACCTCAGACCGAACGACTTCGGCATCCAGGCGCTCTCTGCGGGCCACGTACTCCATCTCTTCGGTGATCCGGCCCTGCCTGGCGTAATGGATCTGCGTACGAATCTTGTCGCCGGCGCGGGACGCCACCCATGCTTGTCTCATACTGCCTTGATTATATGCGACCACGCTGCATCAGTGAATTGCCTTAGTAAATTCACACACCTGAAATCTGCATAGTTCCAGTCCCTACCGCGCGAATCAACCCGATCAAAAGTTTTGATTGGACCGCAGCCGCCGGTC
>CAZDGT010000404.1:0-16143 GCA_964504905.1 uncultured Bordetella sp.
GGCCTGGGCGGCGTTAATGGGCACGGTGCAATGCAGGTCGTCCTCGTTGCGCTCGAAGACAGGGTGGGGCTTGACCTTAAGAACGACGTACAGGTCGCCGGTCGGACCGCCATTGATGCCAGGCTGTCCTTCTTGTGTCAACCTAAGCTGCGTGCCGTCATCGACTCCCGCAGGAATGTTTACCTTTAGTTTGCGCTCGCGTTTCAAGTACGCTTCGCCCTTGCATTCCTTGCAGGGGCGGCGGATGATCTGACCACGGCCTCCGCATTGGTTGCAAGCACGGCGCACGGAAAGAAAAGCCTGCTGGTAGATGACCTCGCCTTTGCCCCGGCAAATGGGGCACGTCGTGAGCCCGTCTTCGGGTTCCGCGCCCTTGCCTTTGCAGCGGCCGCATTCCTCCATGCGCGGAACCTGAATATCGATAGAGAGACCCCGCATGGAGTCTTCGAAGTTGATCTCCAGATCGTAGCGAACGTCGTCGCCCCGCTGCGCGCGCGTGCGGCGCTGGCGCGAACCGTTCCCGCCAAACACGTCGCCGAATCCGAACACGTCGCTCAGGATATCGGCCAAGTCGGGGAAGCCCGCCGAAGGATCGAATCCGTTGCCGGCGGCCGTCGCAACGCCCTTGTGGCCGAAGCGGTCATAGGCGGCACGCTTCTGAGAATCGCTCAATACGCTATACGCTTCGGCTGCCTCTTTGAATTTCTCCTCGGCTTCGTGGTTGCCAGGATTGCGGTCGGGATGATATTCCAGGGCAAGCTTCCGGTAGGAGGCTTTCAGGACGGGCTCGTCGCAGTCCCGGGTGACACCGAGGACTTCATAGTAATCGCGTTTGGTCACGCTCAATGCTATACCTTCACTTCGAGCCCGGCTCGACAGCCACTTTCACCATGGCCGGGCGCAGCAGGCGGCTCTTGAAATTGTAACCTCTCTGATACTCATCGAGAACCGTGTGATCGGGCGCCTCATCGGTCTCCACCATTTCGACGGCGTGATGAATATGCGGATCAAAGGGCTGCCCTGTGGATACAATCGGCTCCAGCCCCAATTTCTTCAGCGAGTCGTAAAACCGCTGGTAGATCATCTCCATTCCTTTGCTGAATTCCTTGTCGGACGATTCGGCTTTCGTTGCCCGCTCGAAGTCGTCCAGGATGGGGAGCAGGGCGCGCACGGCCTCGGTGCTGGCGTACTCGGCGAACTCGACTCGTTCCTTGTCAGCGCGCTTGCGGGAGTTCTGGAACTCCGCCTGGGTGCGCAGGATGCGGTCTTGCAATTCGGCTTTTTCGGCGGCGAGTTGGTCGCGTTCGGCCGTCAGCGCGGCAATAGGATCGGTTGGATCGCCAGCGCCGCCTGTCTCTTCCGGCTCGGGCGCTTCCGTGTCTTTGGTAATGCTTTCGGTACTCATCTTCTTTCCATTCCGCACAATTCCAGCGTAACATCGCTCCGTATGGTCGTCATGTTTTGAAGGCAGTGCGGGTTACGAATCGACGAAAGCCTGGCCGACGTTCTGCACGGCCGACATCACGCGCCCGTAGTTCATGCGCATGGGTCCAAGCACGGCGACGACTGCGGAAATACCGCTGGCGAGCTGCACCGGCACTCCGATGAGCGAGAGTTCGCCCATGGACGGGTGCGTGGCGGCAAGCCCCACGTGAACGCCAATTTCTCCGACTGGTTGCTCGAGAAAACGGTCGACCAGTTCCAGCACGCGCTTCTTTTCCTCCAGGGCCCGGAATAGCTCGCGCATTTTTTCCTTAGTGAGGTGGAGATCCAAACCCACCAGATTGCTGGCGCCTTCCATGTGCACTTCCGGCGCGGAGTCGAAGTCGAGAAGGCCTTTGGAGTACAGCACTGTAAGCTTGCGGAGAATTTCATCGTAAGTAGCGCTGGCGTGTTCCAGGCGGGCGGAGAGTTCTTTGCGCACGTGCTCCAGGGTCCAGCCAGCGAAATTCCGGTTCACGTAGTCACGAATGGAGGCGAGCTCGTCTCCGCTGAGCGCTTCGTCCACCTTTACCACGCGGTTGTGAACTTCGTGATCGCGCGTGACCACTACCATGAGAACGCGATGGTCTTGCAGCGAAACCAATTCAATGTGTTCGAGCGCGGGGCTGATCTGGCGTATGGCGGCAGCGATGCCAAAACCACGAGTCATGTCCATGAGCATGCGCGACGTGTACTCGACGCGCTGCTCCACGGTTTCAAGGCGGCCGAACTCGGCGCGCAACCGGTCAATTTCGGCGGCAGCCATGCGGCGGAGCGTCAGCGACTGGACATAACTGCGAAAAGCCTTTTCAGTGGGGATGCGGCCGGCCGAAGTGTGGGGCTGGTGGAGGTAGCCCTCTTCGTCGAGATCCGCCATGACGTTGCGAACCGAGGCGGCACTAAGAGTATCGCCGCGACGCCGGGCGATGGAGCGCGAGGCCACCGGCTCGCCAGTTTCGATGTAAGCGGCGACAATCTCGTGAAGAAGCTCGCGGCTACGCGGATGCATCTGGACAGCCTAACTCCTATTTCCATTGTAATGAGAATAAGATACCGGGGTCAAGGGTTGGGCGTACCAGCTTATCTGTTCCCCCCAATTGAGCAGCCCGACACCCCGGCTTTTTGAGGGGGAAGGGCTAAAGTTTAAACCTTAGAAGGCCGATAGAAGGCCGATGTCCGGAGGATGCCTATGTTTGGAAGTCTTAGGTCTCTAATCGATTTTTCAGGAAGCAAGCTGCGCGCCGCGGAACAAAGAGAGGGCGAGCGCCTGTTCGAGGAATCCGACTACGCGGGTGCGGAACTGCACCTTGCGCAGGCCATTCTGGAGAGCGAACGGCGGCAGGAATCCGCGGACCAGCGAATTTTGTTGCGGCTCGAACTAGCCGAATCACAGCGGCGCCAAGTTTTGGCCGGAGGCGATCCCCGGAAATTGGCGGATGCGGAGGCGAGCGTCCGGCAGGCCCACGATCTGGCGTCTCGTACGATGGAGCACGAGCTATTGGTGCAGTGTACAGACGCCTTAGCGGTGATCGCCAACGGACGCGGCGACCTGGAGGAATCTGCGCGCCTGGAGCTGGAGGCGAGCGCTCTGGAGGCGAAATTGAAGCGTCGCGACCCGTTGCAAACAGCGCAGCGACTGCACCGCCTGGGGACGTTGCGCCAGCAGCAAGGCCGAACGCAGGAGGCCGCCGAATTCCTGAGCGAGAGCGCGGCGATCCACGAGCGAGTCTTAGGGGAGAACCATCTCGCGACCGCACACCGGTTCAGCGATCTAGGCGCCGCACACTATGCACTGGGGAATCATGAGGAAGCGCAGCGCTTTTTGCGGCGCGCCATTCGAGTGCACGAGAAAGAATGCGGGTTGGAATCGCCGGAGGCTGTCTCAGACCTGAAGTTACTCACGGCATCGCTCGAAGCAACGGGCGACATCGACGGCGCGGTGGCGCAACTCGAACGCGTGCTGGCGTTGAAGCTGCGCGAGGTGGGGCTGGATTTGGACGCGGTGGCGGCCGCGCAATGGGAGCTGGCGCAGCGCTTTTTGGGCTGGCGGCGCTATTCCAGAGCCCGTGAACTCCTGATGGAAGCGGTGGGAATGTTCAAGCGCACGGGCGGCCCTCGCTTGGCGCTGGGTTACGAAGCACTGGCACGGCTGGAGGAGGAGACGGGCCACTATAACGAAGCTCTCCGGGAATTGGCACGGGCGGCCAAGGTATGGGAGTCTCTCAAAAGTGCGCCCGACCTGATCCGTAATATGGAGCACCGCGCTTTTCTGTTCGAACAGCTTCGCCAGAATAGAGAGGCCGCATATTTGCGAGAGCAGGTGAGCGCTCTGACAAAAGTAAGCAGCTGGGCGGAGGCGGGTTGAGGCCGGGACGGTTACAAGCCTCCATCTCCGCAACCGGCAGATCAAGATTCATGCTGGGTAATTTCCGGTCACTAATCTGGTCCGGGCCAAAGGCGCCCCGCCTCGCGGCCTGGAGCATAGACCGCAATTGGGACCGTACCGAGGGCGAACGCCTGCTGAAGGCTCGCAGCTACGAGGCCGCGGAGGCGCACCTGGCGAGAGCCGCGGTGGATTCGGAGAAACGGGGCCATTCAGCGCCCAAGCGAATCCAGGTCCGGCTGCTGCTGGCGGAGTCGCAGCGCAAACAATTTCACGCGAATCACCGCGATCCCGACCACGCCAAGCTGGAGGCGGCGGAGCGGACCGTGCGGTCTGCCATTGACTTAGCGGCAGGCACAAGCGATAGCGTCGCCTACGTGCAGTGCCTGGATGCGCTGGCTGACATTTTCGCGGACCAGGGCAACTTTGCCGCAGTGGAAAAGGTTACGCGCAACGCGATCGAAATTGAAGCGTCCCTGCCGCATCCCGAGCCCTTGCGGATGGCTCGCCGGGTCCACCGGCTGGGCATGGCCCGCCACCATGCCGGCCGCGTCGATGAGGCGATTCCAATGCTCGAAAAAGCCGTTGCCCTTCACGAACAAACCTTCGGAGCGGATCATCTCGAAACCGGAAACCAGCTAACCGCCCTAGGAGCGGTTCACCGCGCGCATGGCAATCACGAAGAAGCGCAGAAGTGCCTGCGGAGGGCGTTGAAGATCCACGAAACAACGCAGGGCATGCAGTCGCCCGAAGCCCTGCAGGACCTGCACCAGCTGGCTGGGTCGCTGGAGGAATCCGGAGATTTGGCCGGCGCGGCTGCCCAGTACGAAAGAGCGCTGACGTTCAAGCAGCGCATGATTGGCGGCGACATGGACGACTTGGCGGAGATGCAGTTTGGGATGGCCGGGCTATACATCAACTGGCAGAATTACTCGCGGGCGCGAGAGCTTCTGCACGAATGTGTAGCTACCTTTAAACGCAAGGGTGGCGTATCGTTAGCCGTGGGTTACGAAACGCTGGCGTACGTGGAAGAGTGTTCTGGACGCTATACGGATGCGATCAAAGAATTACAACACGCGGGCAAGGTTTGGGAAAGCTTGCGGCAGGAGCGGCTTCCTGAGTTGCGCCGGAATCTGGAACATCGTGCGGACCTGCTGGAACAGTTGCGAAAAAAAACCGACGCCCAAAGGCTGCGCGAGCAAGCCGCAAGGTTGTCGCCACCGCCGACAGGCGAAGTCGTTCCAGTCTAAGAAGCGCGCTATTTCAGTTCGGGACTACTGGCGGTGGCGGGTTCCTGCGACCAGTTATTGCGAACTACCAGGGTTTGATCCGAATAAAACGTTCGGCGGCCGGAACTATTGAAAGATTCGGGCACGGCTGAGACCGAGTAGCCCGTAGGAGTGGCGGCGACTGTAAAGACGTATCCACTCTTCTTGCCTTCGGTGAGATCCTTCGAAATCAAGTCGGCGGCGGCGGGTCCGGCGGCTCCGCTTGCGGGGGGGCCTAATTCAGCCAGGCTGACAGCATAACGGCCGAATTGCGAATAGTATTGCGTCTCCACCGCGTGGATGGTTTGGATGGCCTGGATCGCCGCAGTCTCATGAGCCGACATCATTTGCTTGTTGTATTGGGGCACCGCGATGGTCACGATCACCAGGATGATCGCGATCACGATCAGCAGTTCGATCAGCGAAAAGCCGCGACGGCGGGCTTGGCGTTTCATAGTGCGGGTAACGGCGGGGTCACGCATATCTATATTCTAGACGGGGCGGGGGCGGGGGGCGTGCAGGGGGTTTTCATCCCACCCGGATGCCGGCGCGCCGGGCTTCCTTCTTCAGGGTCCCGTCCAGAGTCAGCAGGACAGCGTCTTCGCGCAGGGCGAGAGCCAGATAGAACATGTCGTAGGCGGCACGGGTTTTCTGAGCGCGGCTGAGGGCGAAAGCTTCACGATAAATCTCTCGGTTTGAGACAAAACGATCGACTAATCGCACAGCCACCTCCAGCGCCTTTTCGCATTTGCCGAGATCGAGTTCTGTGAATTGGTGATACTTCCAGACTGCATTCACAACCTCTGGGACAAGAAGCTCAGGTGCGATTGCCTCGTCGGATGCGTCCAGTATTTCCGAAAGCTGCCGCGCAGCCTTACCGTCCAGGGCGATCTCGACGGCGGCGCTAGCGTCCAAGACGACCCTCACCGATTCCGGTCCTCACGTATGAGTTTGACAAAGTCGGGCAAAATCTTGCCGCGACCCAGCTTAAGGCGTTTGGCCTCTTCCAAGGCTGCTCGCCGCCGTGTTTTGGGGTCGACTTCGACATCGAGTCCTTTGGCGATGATCGTCAGGGCTTGTTGAGCGAGGCTCCTCCGCTCTTTTTCGGCCAGATCCACCAGGCGGCGGTAGATGTGCGCGGGGACGTCGCGAACTTGCAATGTAGGCATGCTTTCATTTTACATGCGGTTTGCATCAAAATGCATGCGCGAGTTGGCGAGCCAGTGTCGCAGGTTCACTCACATGCCGCCGCTGTTCGGCGCGTGAGTTGGCACTTTGGTGTCGCGGATGCGATCTCACCTATGTCGCCACGTGTTTCGTATAGTGTCAGGCTTTTAGAGTCGATCTTTACCATCCAGGTTGCACCCAGTTGCTTGCTGTAGATGTAATCGTAGCCCATGAGTACGTGATCCATCGCAAGCGTATAGTCGAATTGACGATCACCGGGAAATGCAGCTTTCCCGTTAGGCTGAAATATATATTCCTTGCCCATTGCGTCTTGATATTTGCCAGCAATAACGGATGTACTCACCCATCGATCAGCCACTTCAACAAAGCGGAAGGATAACTCCGAACTTCCCTTCATCAAGCTGAAGGATTCCGTTCCACGCGCCTTAAAGGAAAGGCCCGTGTCAGTGATGCGGTCCGGACCAGATTCAATCCGCTGTAGCATCCCTTCGCGCGATACGCGGTGCGGATCATCCCCCTCGTGGAAATTGCGAATTGGCATGAGGTAGGCTCCATCTTTGTCTGAACCCAAGATGAACAACTGTGGATCTGCGTCGGGCCTTGTGGCCTTAAGGGCGAAAGGGTTTCGCATAGCGCGCCAATATAGTCTTCGCGAAGATACTCGCCGCTTCTGAGTTGATCTAGTGGATTCCCAACTCGCCGCTGACCTGAACAGCCGCTGCTCAGAGCGACCAGGATCAGCAACGCGCCCAGATGCTCGCTGGATCTCAATCGTCACTCCGCTCCAGCTAGCTCATGAATGGCGCGTAATTTCGACCAAAGCGGGCCGAGGAGATCCAACCGCAGGGCGTTCGCTCCGTCGGATAGAGCACGTTCCGGTGCCTCGTGGACCTCGACGAAAACCGCGTCGCAGCCTGCGGCTACCGCGGCGCGGGAGAGCGGTCCGATAAATTGCGGTTGGCCTCCGGAAGCGGTTCCCGCTGCGCCGGGGAGCTGCACGCTGTGAGTCGCGTCAAACACCACTGGCCAGCCGAATTCGCGCATGATGGCCAGACCGCGCATGTCCACCACAAGATTGTTATAGCCGAAGGAGCTGCCGCGTTCTGTGATCAGAATTTTGTTGTTCCCGGTGGCGGCGACTTTCTCTGCGGCGTGCTGGATATCGCCCGGGGCGACAAACTGGCCCTTCTTGATATTGACGATGCGGCCCGTGCGCCCGGCGGCTACCAACAAATCTGTCTGGCGGCAAAGGAACGCAGGGATCTGGAGGATATCTACGACATCGGCGGCGAGTTCCGCTTGCGCTGGTTCGTGAATGTCGGTCAGCACGGGAGTACCGCTATCGCGGACGCTTTTCAAGATGCGCAGGCCCTCGTTCAAGCCGGGGCCGCGGTAGGATCCGACGCTGGAGCGGTTGGCTTTATCGAATGATGCTTTGAAGATGAACGGTCCGGCGATCTTGCGAATCTCTCCGGCCAGGAAGTGAACGTGCTCTTCGCTCTCGATCACGCAAGGACCGGCAATGAGCGCCAGCGGCTGGCCTTCGCCAATCTGGATCTGGGGATTAACTTGAATGATCACGATCTGACAGTAGACGCTTCGCGGTGCAGATCTTTTGTGGCAATGACAGTGGGCGCGGATTCGCGGACGCCTTCCGTGCGTTGCCTGCGATGCTCGATCGCGGCTCCGATGAAGGCTTCAAATAACGGATGCGGTTCGAGCGGCTTGGATTTGAACTCCGGGTGGAACTGGCAGCCTAGATACCAGGGATGCCCGGCCAGTTCGCAAATTTCGACGTAGATGCCATCGGGCGTTTCGCCGGTCAGGCGCAGGCCATGCTGCTTCAGAATGTCCTCGTACTCGCGGTTAAATTCATAGCGATGGCGGTGGCGCTCGCTGATTTCCGGCTGCCCGTAGGCGGCGCGCGCATAGCTGCCTTCCGCCAGCTTGCACGGATAGGCTCCCAGGCGCATGGTACCGCCGAGTTCGTCGACGCCCTTCAACTCGCGCAGCTTGTAGATGACCCGGTCCGGAGCGGCCTGGTCAAACTCGGTGGAATTGGCGTTGGCCAGACCGCACACATTCCGGGCGAACTCGATCACCAGCGTTTGCATGCCCAGGCAGATGCCGAAGTAGGGGACCTTGGCTTCACGCGCGTAGCGGATGGCTACCAACATCCCCTCGATGCCGCGCTTTCCGAAGCCGCCCGGAACCAGGATGCCATCGAATTCATCCAGTTGGGCCATGGCCTGCGGCCATTCCAACCGTTCCGCTTCAATCCAGGTGATGTTGACGCGCGCATCGTGAGCCAGCCCGCCGTGCAAAAGGGCTTCCTTGAGGCTCTTGTAGGAATCCTCGTATTCGACGTACTTGCCGACCAGCCCGATGGAAACCTGGCGCGCAGGATGCTTCATGCGTCCCACCATTTCCCGCCAGCGAGTGAGATCGCGGGGAGGTGCGTCCATCGCCAGCAGGCGCAGGGCGATATCGTCGACGCCTTGCTCGGCAAATACCAGGGGACATTCGTAAACGCTTTCGACATCGCGGGCGGTGATGACAGCCAGCGGATCGACGTCGCAGAACAGCGCGATCTTCTCCTTCATGTCGGGAGGCAGCGGGCGCTCGCTTCGGCACAGCAGAATGTCGGGCTGAATACCGATGGCGCGCAATTCCTTGACACTGTGCTGAGTGGGCTTGGTCTTCAGTTCTTGTGCGGCGGCGATCCACGGCACCAGTGTCACGTGGACAAAGAGCGTATTGTCTCGGCCCAGCTCATGGCGCAGCTGACGAATGGCTTCGAGGAAGGGAAGTGATTCGATGTCGCCGACGGTACCGCCGATCTCGACGATCACGACGTCCATTGGAGTGCCATCGGGCGAAGTAGCTACCCTGCGCGCGGCGGCTTTAATCTCATTCGTCACGTGCGGGATCACTTGTACGGTTTTGCCCAGGTAGTCCCCACGGCGTTCACGCGAAATGATCTGTTCGTAGATGCGTCCGCTGGTGAGGTTATTGGCTTGGGTGAGCGGCGAATGAGTGAAGCGTTCGTAGTGGCCTAGATCGAGATCGGTCTCAGCGCCGTCGTCGGTGACGAATACTTCGCCATGCTGGAACGGACTCATGGTGCCGGGGTCGACGTTCAGGTACGGGTCGAACTTTTGCAGCGTGACTTTTAGGCCGCGGCTTTCGAGCAGGCAGCCGATGCTGGCCGCCGCGATTCCCTTGCCCAGGGACGAAACCACGCCGCCAGTGACGAATATATATTTAGCCATTATTCCGTGACCACCATTTTTTCGTAGAGAGCCGAGACTCTGTGCCAATCTTCGGGCGTGTCTACTCCGAGCGACTCATACTCGGTTTCGATCACGCGTATTTTGAAGCCGTTTTCGAGGGCGCGCAATTGTTCGAGGCGCTCGGCTTGTTCCAGCGGGCCGATGGGGAGGTCGGAGTAATTGAGCAGAAATTCGCGGCGGTAAACGTACAGTCCAATGTGTTTGAAGTGCGTGGCCGGTTCGGCGCCCGTCTCGCGAATATAAGGAATCGGGGAGCGCGAGAAATAGAGCGCATTGCCTTCGTGATCGCTGACTACTTTCACCACGTTGGGATCGGCGATCTCCGCACGGTCTTCGATGCGTTTCTTGAGGGTGCCCATGGGGATCTCGTCGTGATCGAGCAAGCCTAGCACGGCGGAATCGATAGCGGCGGGGTCGAGCATGGGCTCGTCGCCCTGAATGTTCACGACGACCTGAGCCGTGGAAGCCGAGGCGGCTTCGGCCACGCGATCAGTGCCAGAGACGTGATCGGACCGAGTCATGACGACGCGCGCTCGGAAGTCCTCAGCGGCGTCGCGAATGCGCGGATCATCCGTGGCGATCACCACGCTGGTGAGATAGCGCGCCTGCGAGGCGCGCTCCCATACGTGTTGCAGCATAGTTTTCCCGCCGATAGAGACGAGTGCTTTGCCTGGGAATCGAGAAGATGCGTACCTGGCTGGAATCACGCCAAGAATGCTGAGCGGCACAATCGAATATAGCACAGCCGGGGAGGGGCGATCCAGACGCGGTTGCATTGAGCGATCCAAGGCTTCACTGGCGGCAGGGAGTGATAAGCTGGACGTTGTAGATCGTTTGATTCTGCGCCCGTAGCTCAGCCTGGATAGAGCGTTTGCCTCCGGAGCAAAAGGTCAGAGGTTCGAATCCTCTCGGGCGTACCATATATTTCTTTCCCAACTAGCTGATATAGGACGCCGCGTCCGCAAGGGAAACAAAAGCCTGCGCTTTCTTCTCTTTACTGTAGTGGGTTTGGTAGACCTCCCATAGATGACAGATACTACTGACGCGCCTAAACCTCCCGCGCAATCCAACTGGCCCAAGCTGCTGGAGCTACTGCGCCCCCACTGGAAAGCACTGAGCCTGGCCTTACTGGCCGTGATCGGCGAAACCGTCACCGACCTGTTGGAACCGTGGCCGCTGAAAATCATCGTCGACAATCTGCTGCAGTCGAAACCCCTGCCGAAATGGCTTGGCGCAATCGTGAGCCAAATCGGAGGCGGGAATAAGTTCGCGGTTCTCAACTTCGCGGTGATTGCCGTGGCGGTGATTGCCGTTGTGGGCGCGATCAGCTCCTACGCCGAAAAGTATCTGACCACCAGCGTGGGCCAATGGGTGATGCACGATCTCCGGCGAACGCTGTATCAGCATATCCATCACCTGTCGCTGGCGGAGCACGATGAAAAACGGACAGGAGATTTGATCAGCCGGGTAACCAGCGATATCGAGGCGATTCAGGATTTCATTACCTCCGCGCTGCTGGGAATGCTGGTGAGCGTACTCACTATCGTGGGCATGGTGGCCGTCATGTTCTATTACAACTGGCGGTTTGCGTTGATCTCGCTTTCCATTGTGCCAGTGCTCTTTGTGACGGTATTGTTCCTTACGAAGCGAATTAAGAAGGCATCGCGCGAGGTGCGGCAGAAGCAGGGCGAACTGCTCACCATCGTTCAGGAAGTATTTTCCTCTATCCGCGTAGTCAAAGCCTTTTCCCGCGAGGATTACGAGCAGCAGCGTTTTGAAGAGCAGAGCCTGGAGAATGTTGAAACCGCCCTGCAGGCGCGTTCTGTCAAAGCCAAGCTGGCTCCCATCGTGGAGGTGCTGGCGGCGGTGGGCACTTGCCTGGTCCTGGGATATGGCGCACGCCTGGCAATGGCAGGCCAACTCAGCGCGGGCGATCTGATCATCTTCCTGGCGTATCTCGGCAAGATGTACAAGCCCATGCGGGATCTGTCCAAGATGGGCGATACGGTTGCGAAGGCCACTGTAAGCTACGAACGTATCCAGGAAGTGCTGAACACAGTGAGCCGCGTGCGCGATCTGCCGCGGGCGCGCCGCGCCAAGCCGTTCAAGGGCAAAATAGAACTCGACCGTGTTAGTTTCAGTTACACTTCCGAACAGCCCATTTTGACCGACGTAAGCCTCGCGATTGAGCCGGGCCAGGTGGCCGCATTTGTGGGTCCCAGCGGGGCGGGCAAATCCACCATCATCAGCCTGATTCCGCGTTTTTACGATCCCACGTCGGGCCAGGTCAAAATCGATGGGACCGATATTCGGCAGTACACGCTGCAATCGCTCCGTGAACAAATGAGCTTTGTGCTGCAGGATACCGTGCTCTTCCGGGCGCCCATCTGGAAGAACATTGCGTATGGCAAGCCGGAGGCTCAGCGCTCCGAGATCATGCGCGCGGCGGAACTGGCGAACGCCCACGAATTCATCGAGAAGATGCCGGAGGGCTATGACACCATGGTGGGCGAACGCGGCGTCTCACTCTCGGGTGGCCAGCGCCAGCGGGTCGCCATTGCACGGGCCATCATCCGCAACACGCCGATTTTATTGTTGGATGAGCCGACGTCAGGACTGGATGCGGCGTCGGAACAAACCGTGTTTGAAGCCCTCGACCGCCTGATGAAAGAGAAAACCTGCGTGGTTGTCGCGCATCATCTGGCGACGATTCAGCGCGCGGACGTGATTTTTGTGGTTCAAGACTTCAAGCTGGCAGAACGGGGAACTCATGCGCAGTTGCTCGCCGCCGGCGGCTTGTACTCGGAGCTCTACAATCTGCAATTGGGAAGCGCGGAACAACCCGCGGCCACTTAAAGATTGCTCAGATCCTTGATCCGTTCCTTGACCATCGCGGCGCTGACCTCGATTTCCTCCGGCGAGTATCCGGCGGCACGGAAGCAATCGCGAATCTGTTCATCGGAGAGCGGTTCCAGCAGCTTCCCGAGCCATCTGGCATCCGCTAGCGGAATGTCTTTCGCAATTTCCTGCATGTGAGTGCGCTTGGCGTAGTAGGGGACGTTCACCGCCGAGAGAAAGAAGGGCCGGCTGCTTAGATAGAAATCGACGTGATCCTTTGCTACTTTTTGTACAAATTTCGTCCCACTATAGTCGCCAGGATTGCTCTTCGACCGCGTGATGGCGCTTCCCGTCTCGCCAAACGTTGCCCCCAGGTCACTGACGACGAAGCGGACGCCTCCACCTTTCTCTTCATAGATGGCGTTGTTGACCGCTTTCAAATCCCAGTTATTGATCAACGCCATCATGATTCTTAGGCCGTTCAGTTCCTTTGTTCCAGTGAAGGGATTCTTGAACCAACTCCAGTTTTCTGTTTTCTTTTGCCCGTTAAGTTTGCGCTCCAGCCGGACGCCGTGGACAACGCCATCCTCCGAGACAAACTTGCTGCCGCGCTTGAGCTTGGGCATTCCGTCGACGCGCATGTCGGCCAAGTAATAATCCTCATCCGTGAAGTAACCGGCGGCCCACACCAAACGAGTGGCCGCTGTCTCTGACTTGGTCTCTTCCCCAAGCTTGGCTTTCCAGACGACACCTTTTTCGTCGACAATTTCGAATTTCGGCGCAGTGCCTTCCATATCTTCCGCCACAAACGTGAACTTGCCGGACGGTTGGCGCTCTTCGCTACCGATGCCATAGAAAAGGTTAAGCGACTTCATGTCGCCTCGGTCGGTCCATAAGGCTGACATTGGGACGTTTGCGACGGGCTTTTCGTAGGCTAGTGCGGGTAGGGAAAACGCGAGAGTCACGGCGATCCGCGAAACGTTCCAAGCTTGGGTCGAGTTCATGTGGGGCTCTCCGCGCAACAGAAAGGCACGTCCGTGACCTTTCACTGAACTCTCGCGAATACTATGCGTAGGGCTAACATTCTTAAGCGGAGCCGTTTGCCCCGCCCATATGAGGTCATGTGACGAGCGACGGTCACGCATGTTCAGAGCAGCAAAAGTTACCGATTCAGATGCTGAGGAGGGTTTCGCGAACACGCGGGCACAGATAGTTAGACGACTGGCCCCATGCGTGCTTCGGTTGCATAGGGATGCAGCGGCAAACGGCGGCATTCCAGTCGGAAGGGATCAATTCTGAAACTAATCGTTCAACCGAATGACGGTATTGCTCCGCTGCTCTCGGCGATTACAAGCGCCAAGAAGAGCATCGATATCCTGATTTTCCGCCTGGACTGGAAGGAACTAGAGAACGCGCTTAAGGAAGCTTCCCGCAAAGGAATCGCGGTTCGCGCGCTGATCGCGCATACCGCGCGCGGCGGTGAATCCAAGCTGCGCAGCCTGGAGATGCGTTTCCTCGAAGCCGGGATCACGGTTGGCCGGACGGCGGATGACCTCATCCGCTACCACGGGAAGATGATGATCATCGATGGCAAAACGCTATATCTGCTGTCGTTCAACTTCGTTCACATGGATATCGATCACAGCCGCGGATTTGGCATTGTCACTAAAAACGCCAAGGTGGTGCAAGAGGCGGGGAAGCTATTCGATGCTGATCTGAACCGGCAAGCGTATACCGCCGGGTTGAGCTCCTTTGTGGTGAGCCCGGCGAATGCGCGCAAGCAGCTCACGACGTTCATCAAACAGGCGCGCAAGCAGCTACTCATCTACGATCCGAAGATCGCCGACAAGCAGATACTCCGCTTGCTGGAAGATCACGCTAAGGCGGGAGTCGATGTTAAGGTTATCGGGAGCCTGGCGAGTCAACGATCGAAACTGCAAGTCACGCCGCTCACAAGCATGCGCCTGCATACGCGGACGATCATCCGCGACGGACGCCAGGCGTTTGTAGGCAGCCAGAGCCTGCGCCAGCCGGAGTTGGATCTGCGCCGCGAGATTGGCATTGTGCTTCGTGAAGCGAGCGTGGTGAAGACCTTGATCGCCACCTTCGAGAAAGACTGGGCGGCTACTGGAATCGACGAGGCCGTCGAAGAGCGGGACGCGGTCAAGGCCGAGACTGAATCCAACGCCAAGGCGACTCGGGCACTAGTGAAGGAGATGCCGCCGCTAAGAGTCACTCTCAAAAATGCGATTAAGAAGGCGGTTGCCCGAGCCGGCCAAGAGGCGCTGGCCCATCCGGAAATGAAGGCCACGGTGAAGGACGCCGTGAAGAAAGCCATGAAAGAAGCGGTGAACGAAATAGCGGAGGAGGAGCGGGTTTGACACGCGCCCGTCCATTCTTGCGCGCGGGCGTCTTGGCGTTGCTGGCTTCCGCAGGGGTAGGCTCCGCGCAAGCGCCACACCCCACTGTACAACCCCAACCCTTCGGCGATTTTTCACAGCGCTTGGAAGAATACCTCAAGCTGCGCAAAGGGTTGCCGGATGAGCGCACGACGAAACATCGGAAAGAGATCGTTGACCGGCGGCGTGCCCTGGCCACCGCTATCCGGGAGGCGCGCAAAGATGCCAAGCAAGGGGACATCTTCACGCCTGAAATCAGCGCGGAGTTCAACGCGGCGATCTGGGAAACATTTCAAGGATCCAAAGCCGTCAATGTGCGAAAGACGATACGCCAGGGAGAGCCGCTTGCGCCTGTGCGTCTGAGCGTAAATGGCAGTTATCCCGAGCACCTGCCCGTGACCACTGTTCCTCCAACGCTTCTGCGACGCCTTCCCCAATTGCCGGAACGACTCGCGTATCGAATCGTCGCTCACGACTTCGTTTTGCAGGATACCGAAGCCAGGCTGGTGATCGATTTTATCCCTGGGGCGCTTCCTTAAATGATGCGGAAGATGCGGCGTCTAACCTTTCTGCGCCTTGCGCTCTTGAGCCCGTGGACGTTCCTTTTGAGGGCGCAGGAGATCAAGCTGCCTAACAAGTCCGGCTCAGTGCGCTTCGCGGCCATTGGCGATATGGGGAACGGCACGGTGGCTCAATACGAGGTGGCGCAGCGCATGCTGGAGTTTCACCAGAAGTTCCCCTTCACTTTTGCGATCATGCTAGGCGACAACATTTACGGAGGCAAGAGCCCGGCTGAATTACAGAAGAAGTTTGAGCTTCCCTACAAGCCGCTGCTGGATGCGGATGTACAGTTTTACGCTTCCTTGGGTAACCATGACGATACCAATGAGCGCTTCTACAAGTTCTTCAACATGAACGGGCAGCGCTACTATTCTTTCAAGAAAGGGAATGCTCATTTCCTCGTCCTCGATAGCGACTATATGGATCCGCAGCAGATCGAGTGGCTGGAGAAAGAGCTTGCGAACTCGGGCGCGGATTGGAAGATCTGTTATTTTCATCATCCCCTGTATTCGTCAGCGGCATTCCATGGCTCCTCGACTGAGCTGCGCACCGTGCTTGAACCCATCTTTGTGAAACACGGCGTCCAGGTTGTGTTCTCGGGACACGACCACGTTTACGAGCGCGTAAAGCCGCAAAAAGGGATTTACTATTTCGTCGAAGGCGCGTCCGGGGAACTGCGCTACGGGAATCTCAAGAAAACGGATTTGACGGCGGTCGGGTATGATAAAGAC
>CAZDGT010000405.1:0-2912 GCA_964504905.1 uncultured Bordetella sp.
GTCGCTTCAAGTACTCTGAGCATTTCGTGGTTCGATGTATTCCCGCAAGTGATCCAAATGACTCGCGGCGGCGTTCCACGGCGATGAACCCAACTCGACGAAATCGCGGTCCTTCGTGAGAACGATGGCATCGGCTCCACGCGCGAGATCAAAAATTGCGGGATCGGAGGCATTCACCAGATTCAGTTCGCTGATATGAACTGCCCCAACACCGAAACGTTCGGCCAGCCAACGAGCCAAAATCGGCGACAACTGGGCATCGATCCAGATTTTCGCGCCACCCGCCATTTCAGCGGGAGACGAGGACCGGATGGTCGATTTCGCGGGCGGCGTACTGTAGGCATGCTTGCAGGTCCTCTGCCTCCAGGTACGGCAGTTCCTGGAGAATTTCTTGACTCGTCAGGCTCGCAGCGAAGAGGTCAAGAACATCGGAGACACGGACACGCATTCCTCGAATACAGGGGCGCCCCCCGCATTGATCCGGGTTGATGGTGATGCGTGACGTCAGATCCAACATGTCTCAGTGTACCGCGTAGAGCCTGGAGCTTCGACGCTAGATTGTATAAACCCGATGATCCGGGCACATCGGCTCGACTGCTTCCGTGAGCCGGTCGATCAGATCCAGGCCGTGCTGCGCCACGAATGGCAGGATCGAATAGAAGCGCTCCTGCGGATGGCGATGCGGGTAAAGCATGGCGGCCAGGTGCCTAGTATCCGCCAGGGCGCGCTCATCGCGGCGGAGCGTTTCGCGTGCCGTCTTCTTGCCGATCTTTTCCATCTGATAGAGAATCTTTGCCCTGCTCTTACCAACCGCCGCCGCCAACGTAGCGTCGAAGCCTTCCAGATCGGATTTCAGGCGGTCGAGTTGCCGTGTCACTTCTGCCGTCGCTGTCTCGATGGACTGCTCTACGGCCCGAGGTACCAGGGCCGCCGCGATTCGTTCTTTCAGCGCACCTTCGTGCGTCATCACCTGCGGGATCGTGATCTGATAGCGCTCCAGCAATTTTCGCGAGCGGGCATCGACAATCGTAAAACCGCTGCGTGCCATCGCCACCGGCATACGCCCCAATAGCAATCGATAAGCAACCTCCGACTGCGCCAGATACGCCAGCTCGCCGGGACCGCCGACGTAGGCCACCGTTGGCAGCAGATAATCCTGCCAGACCGGCCGCAGCAGGGCATTCGGGGAAACCTGTTCGGCGCGCGATGCCAGCTCGGCATAATCGGAATCCTTGCGGCGCAGCGTCGCGCGTTCTCCCTTGTCGAGCAGAAAGAACAGCGAGGTTTTCTGATCTACATGTACCTGAGCGTGATAGCCCGCGTCAGTCAATTCTTTGTTGCGAGCCAGGAATCCGGCCTTTAGTTCCGGCACCGCCCGCAGCGCCTGCGCCAAAAAGGGAGCGCCAATTTTGCGAACCGCCGAGTCCAGCGGATCCAAATACAGCAGGTCCAGCTTGCCAAGCAGCGCCTTGAGCAGGGCCCTGAATCCCGAGCCCATGGTCGCGCCTTCTGGGTACGCTTGCTTGACCAGGGCCATAACGTCATCGGTAAAAGGCAGCCCGGCCAGTGCCGCGCGCAAGTCGCTCAACGGTGGGTTCGCAATCGGGATGCCGCCTACAGGCCGGGGCTTGCCTGCAAATTCCGGGGGAGCGTCCACCCGGACTGCGGTCGGCTCGCCAGCCGCTCCGTATACCCAAGTGTGATTCACTTCCACGAAATCGTGATCTTCGGTCGCGAGCCAGAAAACCGGCACCGCTGGGATGCCTCGATTGTTGAGCTGGCGCGCCACGTGGGCCGCAGCTACTGCCTTGTAGATTGTGTACGCCGGGCCCGAAAATAATCCCACCTGCTGCCCGGTCACCACAGCCACAGTTCCCGATTGTGCAAATCGATTTAGCGACTCGCTGTCCCCGTTCTGGGCCCGCAAGGCTGCCACCATGGCCGCGCGACGGTCATCCGGATACTGGATTTGCGCCGCCGCCCGCGAGAAGGATTCCGGATCATAAGGGTCATGCCCGTAAAACGCGACGACTCGGTCAAAATGATAGGCGAAATCTGCGAAGAGGCGGGACGTCCCAGGCAGGTCGGTGTGGCGAATACAGGCGGGCTGCATGAAACTGTTAGATGCTACGCACGCCCAAGGGTAACAGATTTGTTGCGCGCTATGCTGGTAAAGGACTCCCTCAAAAACATGGACGAACAAGAGTTTAAGACGCGCGGCGACCAGGCACTGGACGACATTTACAAAAGCCTTTTGGCCGCCAGCGAGAGCCACGATTTTGAGGCCGACTTCAACGGAGGAGCGCTAGTGATAGAGTTCGAGGCGCCTCCCGCCAAGTTCGTGGTCAGCCCCAACGCGCCGGTAAGCCAGATCTGGGTTTCGGCCCATATGAAGAGCTTCAAACTCGACTGGGACCCGGCGCGAGGCGCCTTCGCGCTGCCCGACTCGGGGCAAACTTTGATGGCGCTGCTGGCGGGAGCCATCGGCCAACAACTCGGAGAAGATGTGAGCCTTTAGGGTGGCCGGAGTCTACATTTCTTATCCGTTCTGCGCGCAGAAATGCACCTACTGTAATTTCGCTTCGGGTGTGTTTCCGCGAGAGTTGGAGACGCGCTATGTTGACACATTGCTCGCGGAATTGCGGTCCACCGAATGGCCCTGGACGCCAGAAACCATATATCTCGGCGGGGGCACGCCGAGCCAGATGCCTCCCGAGGCATTGACGTCGATTCTAGCAGCGATACCCGGACGTCCCTGGCTTGAAGCGACGATTGAAGCTGCACCGGGCAATGTGAACGCGGAAAGAATCTCACTCTGGCGCGATGCGGGGATCAATCGGGTCAGTTTGGGCGTACAGTCGTTTGTTCAAAGGGAATTGGCGCGCACGGGCAGGCGTCACACCGCGGAAGTC
>CAZDGT010000406.1:0-26989 GCA_964504905.1 uncultured Bordetella sp.
GCATTGGGATCACTACGCAGTCCGGATGCCCATGGACCTTCCTAACCAGCGCTCCTTGGATTTTCCGGACCGGAACTGGAACGGGCCCGGGAAGTGGTACGGCCAGTTACGATGCCATTGGAAACCCTGGCACGGCACGCGTCGGGAGTATTTTCCTTGGCGATCGGGTGTTCAAGGTGGAACAACAGGCGGCCTCGGTGTTTGGTTCAAACTTCGTCGGTTCGATGCCGCACATTGCTGCAGAAGAGAACTGGACCACGACCTTTGCGCTGGTAAACAAAGGTCCGGCCTCCGCCGAGGCAAGGTTCAGCATGTTTGCTGAAGGTGGCGCACCACTTCAACTCCCTTTGAACTTGCCCCAAGAGCAATCGCCGGCTGAAACGCTACTCGCAGGATCTCTGGATCGCACGCTTCAGTCCAACGAATCGCTTATCATCACTACCGCCGAAATGACCACTGTTCCCGTGCAGATCGGCTCGGCTCAGGTGGCCGCCAATGGTTCGATAGACGGGTTTGCTATTTTTCACCTGATCCCAGGAGCGCAGGAAGCCGTTGTTCCGCTGGAAACACGCAACGCTCCCTCCTATGTGTTGGCCTTTGACCAGACCGATGGCGTCGTGCTGGGTGTGGCGCTTGCTAATATCTCCGCGCAGGCATCAACCGTGCAGGCAATCGTCCGCGATGAAACCGGCACACAGATTTCGTCGGGGCCCCTGCCCGCTCTGGCCGGAAGCGGCCACACTTCGTTCGTCCTGTCTCAGCAATTCCCGGCCACCGCGAACAAGCGCGGCACCATCCAGTTCGTTCCACCGGCCGGAAGGCAGATCAGCGTGTTGGGTATTCGCACTACCCCCGCTGGCTCCACTACCACGCTTACGACCATCCCGGCATTGGCGAATGTTGGGACCACGGGAGGCTCCATAGCCCACCTCGCCACTGGTAATGGCTGGCAAACGACATTTGTGCTGGTCAACGCGGGGGTGACCGCGGCCCAAGCGCACTTGAAGTTCTTTGCCGATAACGGCAGCCCACTCTCTTTGCCGATAGGATCTCCGGAATCCGGGGGGGCCACCTCAGTCGCTTCCTCGATCGATCAAAATCTGGCTGCCGGAGCGATGCTGGTTGTGCAGAGTACAGCGCCGCCATCGGATCCTGTGCCCACGGTCGGTTCTGCGCAGCTCACCACAAACGGCAACATCGGAGGATTTGTGATCTTTCGCTACAACCCCAATGGACAGGAGGCCGTAGTTCCTCTAGAAACCCGCAACGCCAGCGCTTACATTCTGGCGTTCGACAATACTGCCGGCACGGCCACTGGCGTGGCGATCAATAGCGTCTCAACGCAGCCCGTAGATATTCCTGTGGTGGTTCGAGATGATACGGGCGCGCAAATCGCGACTGACACGTTGCACCTAGCGGCGAACGGGCATCTTGCCTTTACTCTGGGATCGGACAAATACCCGGCAGCTGCAAACATCCGCGGCACCATAGAATTCGGCAAACCATCCGGGGCGCAGGTCGGCGCCTTGGGTATCCGTATACCGCTTGCTCATACTTTCACTACAGTGCCGGCTCTAGCAAAGTAGCTTGTACTGACTCTAGTCGCAGAAAAAACTCAGCGCCCTCGCGATGTACGCCTTCATCTCGCCGCGTTTGACCACTGCATCCAGGAATCCATGATCCAGAAGAAACTCGCTGCGCTGAAAGCCCGCGGGCAGCTTCTGGCGAATCGTCTGCTCGATGACCCTGGGCCCCGCGAAGCCGATCAGCGCGCCCGGCTCGGCAATATTAAGATCGCCCAGCATAGCGAAGCTCGCCGTTACGCCGCCGGTGGTCGGATCGGTTAGCACGCTGATAAAGGGCAGCCGCTCTTCGTCCAACCGCATCAACGCGGAAGAAATCTTAGCCATCTGCATCAGGCTGATGGCGCCTTCCTGCATGCGCGCTCCGCCCGACGCGGAGACCACAATCAGCGGCGCCCTCCGCTCCATCGACCGTTCTACCGCACGCGTGATTTTCTCTCCGACCACCGTACCCATGCTGCCGCCGACGAACTTCAGCTCCATCGCGCAGATGTTTACGTTGCGGCCTTCAAGAGTGCCCCACCCGGCAACCAGCGCGTCCGACATCGACGTCGCCTTCTGCATCTCAGCCAGGCGCACCGCATAGGTTTTTGAATCGGAAAACCCCAGCGGATCGGTGGAGGTTAGGCTCGCGTCCAGCTCTTGATAGTTTCCGCCATCGAACAACAGCGCCAGCCGCGCCCGCGCGTCTACCCGGAAGTGGTAGTCACACTGCGGGCACACCTGCCCGTTTTCTTCCAGTGTTTTCTTCCAGATAATCTGGCTGCAGCCCTCGCACTTGAGCCACAAACCTTCGGTGCGGACTCGCTTTTCACCATCACCCGACCCCTCCGCCCCCGACCGTTCCCGCGAAAACCACGCCATAGTGAGTTCTTCCTAGCGTAACAGGCGATCGAACAGGAACGGAACCGCGAAGGTTAGTGAGCAGAAAGCGCCTTACAGCGCATCCCAAACGTAGGCTGCGAAATCGCGCCGGTCGGTGAATCCCATCTGTTGGTAGAGCCGGATTGCGTCCACATTCGATGACGTCACCGTTAGTCCCACCGTGCGGCAACCGTGCGCCGCCAGAGCTATCATAGACCGCCGCAGCAGCGCATATCCTAATCCTCTGCCGCGTTGGGCTGGCGTCACGCAGATCTGTGTGATGTGCCCGGTGTCGCGCGCCACCAGACTCGCCAGTGAAATGCCGCACAGGCCACTCTTGCCCTCGGTCGCCGCGAAGGAAGCCGGCGCGAAAAATGTTCCGCATCCCGGATACTGCACGATGTTGCTCAGAAACCTGCGGGACCCGCTCGGCGAGCGGTACTGATCGTTGATCTCGCTATCGATATGCCCGCGATACGCCGCCGCCACCAGCCTCGCAGAGTCATCCTGCCTGGCCTCCGTCCAGGGCGTGATCGCGATACCCGCTGGCTCGCGCTCCGGGAGCACCGACGCCTGCGCCGCAGGCGCTTCCAGGAATCTGCGGGGATACGAGCGGAACCAGGACATGAACGGCACCTTACGCGTGAGCGGCGACTCCAGCATCAGCAGTTGCGCCTCCACGCGATGCACTCCGGGGGAACGCCACAGCGCTTCGAGCGTGGCTTCGATCAGCGCATTCTCGCGATGACTGGTGCGATCCCGCTCGCGCACATAGAGGTCGCCGATGAGACCCTTCTTTTCTTCCCGTATGTAGTAGGAGTAACCGATGGCGCGCGTGCCCTCGAGCAAGGCGAATCCATTCAGCGCCTGCATGTCCACGAAGCGCCGCACCAGTTCGGCCGACGGCTCGAAGTCCCAGTCCAGCGCCACCCGCCAGGCCGCTGTCTCTTCCTCCAGCAGCGGGGCGAGGTCCTCCGCCGAAACCCTTCGCAGGTCGACTATTAGGTGGTCCGGCGATTCCAGCCACGCAGCCATAAGCCGCCTACATTATGTCAGGAACCTGTGGTCCCCGTAGTCCCCTGGGACTACAGTGGATCGGTCAATGAACCGAACCTACAAGAGAACCCATGCGTCGAATCGTCGCCCTGGCTGTTTTCATACTGTTGCTGATCCCGTCGGCATGGTTTGCGTGGAACAACCGGGACATGCCGCAGTTTGGCCGCGCGCATGACGATGCTATCTACTACATCGCCGCCAAATCCCTGGTGGACGGCCACGACTATCGCATTCAAAGTCTGCCCGGCGCGCCCTACGAAACCAAGTACCCCCCTGTAGTCCCATGGCTGCTTACCCTCGCGTGGCTGGTGAATCCGCGCTTTCCGGATAACCTCGTGGTTGCTACGGCAATTCAGTGGGCCGCCATTCCGCTGTTCCTTTGGCTCAGCTTGCTTTGGTTCCGGCGCGTCGGCCTTTCACCGGTGCAGCGCTGGATTGCCGCCGCTTTGCTCGCAGTGAGCCCGTATACGGTGGTGATGGCGGCAGGTATCTTTACGGAAGTGCTTTTCGGAGCCTTCCTGCTGGCTTCACTGATTGCCTTCGATGAAGCCCGCTTGTCAAAGCGCGCACTGCCTTGGGCGGCCTTGTCTGGGCTCTTCGCCGGACTGGCTTATTTGACGCGTACGGCCGGAATCGTCGCTCTCGTCTCCGGTCCCCTGGTCTTTATGCTCTGGAAGAAGCGCCGGGAGGCGGCCGCCTTTGTCCTGGCCATGGCCCCGGCGGTTATCGGGTGGATGGCTTGGGTCAAATTTCGCCACACCACCGCGAGCGATCTGGTCTCGATCTACAACACCGACTATCTGGCTTTTCAGTTTCTAAACGTTCATCTGCGCGATCTGGGCACTGTGGTCTGGACCAATCTGGGTCATCTTGTCGCGGACATGGGAGCTCTGGTCTTCCCTCAGGAGATCGCTGGGTTCGTTTGGCAGCTGATCCGCATGACTACCGCCGCCGCTATTGTTATGGGTTTGTTACGCCGCCGCAAGGACCCCGTGTTGCTGCCTTTCGTTGCGCTGGCAGGCATCACGATGGTCGAGCTGGTTGTCTGGCACTACCCGCCTAATCTGCGCTTGATGTATCCCATGGTTCCCCTCTTCACCGCCGGATTGGTATGGGAGAGCCAACACTTTTGGAGCTTGATGCGTTCCACTTGGCGCCGGCCCGAGCGTAGCCAGCGGGTGGCAGGCTGGATGGTGGGCGCTCTGGCGGCGGGGCTCCTTTTAACGTCGATATGGATGCAAACTTCGATGACCTTCGGCACGCTTCGTGAAATGCGCGCCGAGAACCTGCGGGTGAACAAGGAAAATCTGGAAGCCTACCGTTGGATCAACCAGAACGTGCCGGCCGATGCCATGGTGCTCTCCATCAATCCTGCTTTGTACTTGTACACTGGCCGGCGCACCGCATCGCTGATCATCATGCCTATCTATTGGTACACGGCGGATGCAAAACGAACTGTGGCGCAGTTTGAAAGCCTTCCCGTTTACGCCTCAAGGCTGGGACTCGACTACGTATACATGCATGAGGTGGATTACCAACTTCTCGCACCGGATCACATGGAGGAAGCTCTCCGCGCCGTGCAAACTAATGCTGGATTGCGACCGTTGTTTCAAGGCGGCCAAGGCACTCTTTTTCAGCCTACCGGCGCTGGCGAGTTGCCCTACTCCATGCGCTTGAGCCACGCTCCCGGCCAGTAGGTCACATTTTCCGTGAGAACACTCTCGTGAGCTAGCCAGGGTGGTTGCTGCTGGTGGAACTCGGGGTGTTTTGCCGCGAAGGCGTTGGCGGCCTCGTAAGGGTTGTCTGCCTTCCACTCCGGCAGTGCTCGCGGCACATCCGACAAATCTTTCATGATGCCGTCGGTGGCAACGAGATACGATCCTTTTGTGACCAAGGGCGCATAACATTCCAGTTCGCGTGCCACATGCTCGCGCGTGTGGCCGGAATCCAAAATTACCAGCACCGGCCCGGCAGATCCAACCAAACTCTTCACTTGCGCCACAATGTGCGGATCTGTGGAATTGCCCTCCAGCAGCGATATACGCGATCCCAGCGGATGGCTGTTGACCGCTTCGCGCGTGCGCGCCGGGATTTCGAGGTCAATTCCGATCACTTTCCCCTCGCCAATCGCCGCCAACAAAGACGCGTGAAACAGCAGCGAGCCACCCTGATACACTCCTGTCTCGACGATTACCCCGGGGCGCAGCGCATAAATCACTTCTTGCAGCCTCACCAAGTCCTCCGGTAATTGCAGGACCGGCAGGCCAAACCAAGAGAATGTGTGATAGTACTGCAAGCTCCAACCGACACGTACCCAAGCCAGCGAAAGCGCTTCGAAAGCCTCTTTGGTAAACAGTCCCACAGTGGTTTCGGCCGAGCCCGTATCTTGCGTCAGCGTTTGCGCAGCGGTGTCGATCACGATTTTCATTCCTCTCAAGTATAAACAGGGAGCTTGCGCCGGGCCCGCGGATTGCGAATACTATAGGGCACCATGGATGTCGTTAAAGTACTGGCTGACCTGCGGGTATACAGGGCTCAGCTCGATGAAGCGATCGCGATTTTCGATCGCCTGGCTCGCAACCGGGGTAAGCGGGGGCGTCCCGTCGGCGTACGGACCGTGCGCCGTCTTGTGAGTCCGGAAGCGCGGGAGCGCATGGCAGCCGCGCAGCGCAAACGCTGGGCCGCGGTTCGCAAGGCAAAGACAGCCAAGACCAAGGCTTGAGGCACGCGGGCGTCCGGCGGGGCGTAGTTGTTATGATTCCTGAATGAAGCGTGCTTTTCTGATCGCGGTATTCGCGAGCTCCGCATTTGCCCAAATAAATGACATCTCCGGGGAGCGCATGCGAGCCCACGTGAAATTCCTGGCAAGCGATTTGCTGGAAGGACGTGGAGTTGGCGCGAGAGGGGGCGATCTCGCAACAGAATACATTGCTACGCAGTTTGCTCTTGCCGGATTGAAGCCTGCTGGTGATAAGGGCACGTACTTCCAAAACTTCACGTTGATCGAATCCAGTCCGCAGGAAGCCAGTCAGATGACGGTTGCTGGGCAGGGCGCCAGCTTCCCCTTGCGGTGGCTCGACGAGTTCGTGGGAATTACATTCCAGCAGAAATCCAACGTCGAATTCGAGGCCGACTCCGTGTTTGTTGGCCATGGCATAGTAGCGCCGGAATATCAGTGGGATGACTATCAGGGCATCGATGTGCACGGCAAGGTAGTTGTGCTCTTCACGGGTGAACCGCCCTCCACCGACCCCAAGTTTTTCACCGGCGAAGCGCTTACTTACTATGGCCGCTGGTCTTACAAATTCGAAGAAGCCACCAGGCACGGCGCAATCGGCGTTGTCATCGTCCACACTACGCCGACGGCCAGCTACGGATGGAATGTAGTGCGGGCTTCCTGGTCGAAAGGCGATCTGGCCATGAAACTGGAACCCGGGGCCCATGCTCTCGGGTTTGCCGGATGGGTGACGCAGGAGGCCGGCGACCGGATCGCCGCTACGCAAGGCAAGACGGCCGCTGAGTGGCTCAAGATGGCTGATACCCGGGGCTTTCGCGCACAACCATTGCCGCTGCGCTTTCACATCCGTGCTCCCGCGACCATCCGCGAGATTCAGACCCGCAATGTAATCGGCAAAGTGGAGGGCAGCGATCCGCAACTCAAGAGCGAAGCCGTTCTGTTTAGCGCCCACTGGGATCATTTCGGCGTAGGAGAGCCGATCCATGGGGACGCGATTTACAACGGCGCGCAGGACAACGCAACGGGCTGCGGGATTCTGCTGGAACTGGCTCGCGCCTGGGCCGCGCTTCCGCAAAAGCCTCGCCGCTCGGCGCTGTTTCTTTCAGTGTCGGCGGAAGAGGGAGGTCTGCTCGGCTCGGAATACTATGGGCTGCATCCCGTGATTCCGGCAGGGAAGACCGCACTCGACGTCAACTACGACTCCCTGCCTCCCTACGGCCGCACGCGCAATGTAGGAGTTCACGGCGCCGAGCGCACCACGGCGTTTCCTCTAGTGGAAGAGGCGGCGCGGCGTTTCCAGTTCACGCTCTCTCCCGATCCCGAGCCGCTGGCCGGCCATTACTATCGGTCCGACCATTTTTCATTTGCTCGCGTCGGCATTCCCGCGTTTTCGGTTGACAGCGGGAATGACCTGATCGGCCAGCCCCCTGGCACGGCCAAAAAGCACGCCGACGAATACACCGAAGCCCGCTACCATCAGCCCTCGGACGAATACCACGACACCTGGGATTTCTCCGGGATGGAAGCCTACGCCCGCTTCGGATTCCTGATCAATCTCAATGCCGCGAACCTGCCCACACTTCCCACTTGGCACCCAGGCGACGAGTTCCTGCGCGCCCGTGTGGCCAGTGGAGTTCACTAGCCCATAGGCGAAGAAATAGCGTAAGTCTCGCGCCTGCAACAAAATCCTTGCATAGTTCTAGAACGTTGGTTTACACTGAGTGGACTGAAGTGGTCAGTTGTGGTGTAAAGTGGCTGAACAAGTGGTAGGAAATGGTGTCGGCGGAGGGGTTCCGGTGGAACCGCCGCATTCGATTGCCCAGGCGCGCGTGGACGACAAGGGCCGCCTCAAACTCCCCGCAGAGTTTCTCGAATACCTCAAAAAATTGGGCGTCGACAAGGTTTTCATCACCACTGTGGATCGCGAGCTAGCTCGAATCTACCCTATTTCGGTGTGGAAAGCCAACGAAAATTTATTCGAGAACGCCGGCGATCTGGCGGAGCTGGCGGAGGACGTCGCCTACATAGCGAAATTCTTCGGCGGAGATTCTGAGATCGATGCGCAGGGACGTGTGCTGATGCCAACGGCGCTGCGCCGCGAACTGGCGCTCGAGTCGCAGCCGGTATTTTTGGATTGTTATAACGGCCGCATCAATGTGGCCGGCAAGAGCGTTCATGAGGCGCGTTTCCATCGCGCCATGGCGAACCTGGGCGAGAAGGTGAAGACGCTCGAGAAGAAGGGATTGAAGTAGCGATCATGTATGCACGTTCCGGTCATGTTGCGCGAGTGCCTGGAGTATCTGGCAATCCGGCCGGCCGGAGTGTATCTGGACGCAACCGCGGGATTGGGAGGACACGCCGGGGCTATCGCCCGGCAGTTGAGCACGGGGCTGGTCCTGGCGTGCGACCGCGATTCCGAAAGTCTAGCGCTGGCGCGGGAGAATACCGCGGATTGCAGTTCGCGTATTCACTTTCACAACGTTTCGTTTTCTTTGGTGGGGGAGGCGCTGGCGGCCGAGGGGCTCACACAAGTGGACGGCCTGCTGGCGGATCTGGGCGTATCGCGTTACCAGTTGACGGAAGGAGAAAGGGGCTTCTCCTTGATGGCCGATGGGCCTCTGGACATGCGCATGGATCGCAGCCAGGGACAGACCGCAGCCGACATCGTCAACTACGAGTCCGAGAAGCAGCTCGCCGACTTGATTTTTCAGTTGGGCGAGGAAAGGAGGAGCCGGAGAATAGCCAGAGCAATCGTGCGGGCACGGCCGATCAAGAGTACCGGTCAGTTGGCCAAGCTGATCGAAAGTGCCGTGCCCCGTACGGGCAAATTGCATCCCGCTACGCAGACCTTCATGGCGCTGCGCATCGCGGTGAATCTGGAGAACGAGGAATTGGACACACTGCTCGCCTCCGTCCCGAAGCTGGTCAAGCCGGGCGGCCGTGTGGTGATGCTCACCTTCATGTCGCTCGAAGACCGGAAGGTCAAACACGCTTTTCAGGCGCTGGAGAAAGAGGGCCGTGTGAATATTCTCACGCGCCACGTGGTGCCGCCAACGGAAGAAGAGATTCGGGACAATCCGCCGTCGCGTTCGGCGAAGCTACGCGCGGTGGAGATTTTGTGAGCAACCAAAGGCAGCATTCAGCCGCAAGCACTTTCGCTGCCCAGTGCTTGGGGCTGAGGGTTGACCCGCATGCGGGGAAGGAAACAGGAACATGGCGACTCTAGCAACTGTCTATAGCAGACTTTTTATCAAAGACGGCGTGCGTTCCACGGCTGCGTCGAAAGGGAAAAGCATCGCTCAGGTTCGGGCGTTCGCCAACGAAGACATCTATTTCTTCGTCAAGCGCATCGACAATAGCCGCGTGGTGCGGCAGGTTGATCCGCAGGCCGGCGGAGTGTGTTGGAAGATGA
This sequence comes from uncultured Bordetella sp., assembly GCA_964504905.1. Lineage (GTDB taxonomy): Bacteria > Acidobacteriota > Terriglobia > Bryobacterales > Bryobacteraceae > Palsa-187. The sequence goes on from CAZDGT010000406.1 coordinate 9,653, forward strand.
TCGGGTCGGTGGGTGCCGCCGCACTGCTACTGATCGGCGTGCTGCTGCCTAGCGCCTACGGCTTGCTGGCGGGCTACCAGATTCAGTCCCTCCGCGTGGAGGCCCAGCGCCTGGCCGGCGAGCAGGCGTCGCTCGAATTGCAGGAAGCAAAGCTGGTTTCTCCGGCTCGTATGGAAGAGCTGGCGCGCCAGCAGCAGTTCATCGATCCAGAGCCACAGAAAGTGGTTTATCTAGATTCCAAGGATGGCTCGTCTCTGGCTTTAAACCAGAAGCGGTAGTGGTGCGCAAAGGGGAGTCATGCCGGAAACTCAATCTACCCGGCGTTTACGCTGGCTGCTGTGGTTGTTGCTGCTGTGGGTCTGCGCCATCTTTGGCAAGCTGATCTCTTTGCAGGTCCTGCATCACGACCAACTGGTGAAGCTGGCCGAACAGCAGCAGCAAAAGACCGTGGAGATTGAGGCTGCGCGCGGGACTATTTTCGACCGCACCGGCCAACCCCTCGCGAAAACGCTACCAGCCGAGTCTATTTGCATCAACCCGATGAAGATCCCCGATGCCGGCGTGGCGGCGGATCTCCTGTCGCGAATCTTAGACCTGAAGCGGACCGCATTATTTGACCGCATTTCCTCGGCCAAGCTTCGTAAGAGTGGATTCCTGTGGGTAAAGCGCAAGGTTACTGCGGAAGAAGCCGAGCGCGTGCGCAGCTTGAGGCTCGACTGGGTGGAGTTCCGCCCAGAGATGCGGCGCTTCTATCCGCACGGGCAACTCGCAGCGCATGTGCTTGGATCGACGGGCATCGTGGACCCCGACGACGTCATCGAGCACGGCAACGGCGGCGTGGAGATGAGTTTTGACGATGAGCTTTCGGGGCGTCCCGGCTTGGCGCGCGTATATAACGATGTACGGCAGAACGCATATGACTCGGTGGTATCGCGTCCGCCGGAGCCAGGCACAAACCTGACGCTGACGCTGGATCCGAACTTACAGTATGAAGCCGAGAGAGCGCTCGGGGTGGCGATCTCCAAGAGCAGCGCGAAGACGGGATCGATTGTAGTGCTGAATCCTTACACCGGCGACATACTGGCGATGGCCAACTACCCCGCCTACGATCCCAATGGTGCGGCGCTGGGCACGAGGGAAATCGAGGGGGCCCGCAGCAATCTGGCGGTGGCGACGCCCTTCGAGCCGGGCAGCGTTTTCAAGGTCATCACGCTCGCGGCCGCGCTTGAGACTACGAGCCTGACGCCCGACACCATGATCAACTGCGGTAACGGCACCATCAATCTGTTCGGCCGCGTGATTCACGATCACAATCGTTACTCGTCTCTGAGTATGGCGGATGTCCTCGCGAACTCGAGCAATATCGGTGCGATCCAAATTGGCTTGAAGGTGGGAGATAAGAAGCTCTACGAGTACGTGCGGAAATTTGGCTTCGGCCACAAGACCGGCATTGAGCTGCCCGGCGAATCGGCTGGCATGTTGCGCCGGCTAAGCCAGTGGGAGCCGAGCTCCATCGGCTCGGTGGCGATGGGTCATGAAGTGGGTGCGACTTCCATTCAATTGGCGCTGGCCGGCGCCATCGTTGCGAATGGCGGCATGCGCGTGAAGCCCCGTCTGATCCTGGCGCGGCAGAAATCCGGAGGCATAGAAGAGCGCACTGTTCCCGAAAAGCCGGAGCGTGTGATCCGGCCGGAGACTGCCATCAAGATGCGGCAGATGATGGAAGGCGTCGTCTTGCACGGCACTGGAAAGCAGGCCATCCTGCGCGGATATACCTCGGGCGGCAAAACAGGGTCAGCGCAGATCTACGACTTCAAAGCCAAAGCCTATACGCATCATTACAACGCGAGCTTCCTGGGCTTCGCGCCCGTTTCCAATCCGCAAATTGTGATCGCGGTCACGCTGGTGGGAACCTCCGGTGGCGGCGCGGGTTATGGCGGAGCCGTCGCCGCGCCGGTGTTCCACAACGTGGCGACATCCGCCTTACGGATGCTGGACGTCCCCAAGGATTTGCCGGACACTAGTCCTCGCATCACGAAAACCGACAAGCGGGAACCGAACGATTTGGCTATTGCGGGTTTGGGCTCCGCGCCAGTGGAACTCGCGGATTTGACGCCGCCGCGTTCGCCCTCCGCAATCGATAAAAGCACACGCTCACGAATTGTTTCCTCCACAACTCAGCCGCCGGCCCGGGAAGCATCTTCATCCGAGGCGTCTCCGGACCGGCGGCCTTTTTTAAGCGCGCACCTTTCTAACACACGGCGGGGAATCGGCCCCAAAGTACCGGATCTCCGTGGCATGACACTGCGCGCGGTGTTGGAGGAATCGGCGGCTACAGGATTACCAATTGAAGTGCAGGGCGACGGCATGGCTCGCGCCCAGGACCCGCCGCCGGGAAGCATACTGGCGCCGGGAAGCCGCGTGCACGTGCAACTGACAAGGTGAAGAGATCGGATACGCCGTGACCCCCTCTGCCATGACATTAGCTGGGGTCTTGAGGGGCGTGGCGTTGCGCGGTGAGATGGCCCGCGATTGGGCGGAGCTGAAGGTTGCGGGGCTGGAGTACGATTCGCGCAGGGTGGAAAAGGATTCGGTGTTTTTCGCGTTCCCAGGATCGCGCGTCGACGGACGCCTCTTTGCACAGGAGGCGGTGGCTCGGGGTGCGTGCGCTGTAGTAAGTGAACTGCCGCCGAGTGAAACTGCCACAATCCCCTGGATTCAAGTGGAGCACGGCCGCAAGGCTCTGGGGATCGCCTCGAGAAATTTTTACGCCCAGCCGGACGAGCGAATTCACTTCACCGGCATAACCGGCACCAACGGAAAGACCACGACGGCGTATCTGACGGACGGGATCCTGCGGATGTCCGGCGCGCCCACCGTCATGATCGGAACCATCGAATATCGCATTGGCGACGAAGTTCGTAAGGCGCCGAATACCACCCCAGAGTCATTGGATGTCATCCGGCTGGCGGCGGAGCTGGAGCAGCGCGGCGGACGCTATCTAACCATGGAAGTCTCTTCGCACGGTTTGGCTCTCGCCCGCGTCTACGGTATGCACTTCCACACCGTGGTTTTCACCAATCTTACCCGCGACCATCTCGACTTCCACCAGACCATGGAAGAATACGCCGCGGCCAAGCGCCTGCTGTTCGTTCCGCAAGAGGGTCCCGCACCGAAGTGGGAGATTGTGAACGCCGATGATCCTGCCAGCGAGGAAATGGTTCGCGGCAGCGCGGCCCGCGTCATCTGGTACGGGATGTCAAAACGCGCCAACCTACGCGCCGAGAATATTCGCTCAGACTTCAGCGGCTTGCATTTCGATGTGACGTATGAGGGCCAGCGCCAGAAGATGGAATCGCCGCTGGTCGGACGCATCAACGTGTCGAACATCCTCGCGGCCGTCGGCGTGGGGCTCAGTTACGGGATGGATTTGGCGGCCATCGCGGAAGGTGTGCGGACTTGTCCTCCGGTGCCAGGACGCTTCGAGCGCATCGACAACGGACAGCCATTTCTCGTCGTGGTGGACTATGCGCACACGGACGACGCCCTGCGTAACGTCATTCAAGTGGCTCGCGAGTTGGCGGGCCAGGGTCGCGTCATCACGCTGTTCGGATGCGGAGGCGACCGTGACCGCACCAAGCGCCCCTTAATGGGTATGGCTGCGGGGGAATTGAGCGATTTCGTCGTGCTGACCTCGGACAATCCGCGTTCGGAAGATCCGCTCGGCATCATGAACGACGTTATGGTGGGGTTGGGCCGCTACGACACGCCGTATGTCGCCGAGCCGGATCGCGGCAAGGCAATCACGCGCGCACTGGCAGAAGCCAAGGCCGGCGACGTAGTGGTATTGGCCGGGAAGGGTCATGAGACGTATCAGATCTTGCAGGATCGAACCATCGATTTTGACGACCGTGTAACGGCGCGGCACGTGCTGGAATCTTTGGGTCATATGAAGCATGGGGTATGAAAAGGAGAAATGAAATTTCCCCTGCGAGCGGTGGCGGACGCGCTGGGCGCGAGCTTGCCGGACGTGTCCGTTGGGACGGATTCGATAGTCACCGGCTGGTCTGTCGATTCGCGAACGGTTCAGCCGGGCGATTTGTTCTTCGCATTGCGAGGTCCGCTGCATGACGGGCACAAGTACGTGGCTGAGGTCCTGGAAAAAGGTGCGGCAGGGGCAGTGGCTGAGGACTCCATCGATGCCAGGGGGCCGGTGTTGCGCGTCCCAGACACACTGCAGGCATTGCAGCGACTGGCGGCCTGGGCGCGCCGGGAATGGCGAGGCGACGTGGTAGCGGTAACCGGCAGCGCCGGCAAGACCACTACCAAAGACGTAATTGCGGAAATGTTGTCTACAGAAATAGCGACGGCGAAGACGCAGGGCAACCTCAACAACCATGTCGGGCTTCCTCTGTCCCTGCTGCGCCTGGAGGAAACGGCGCGAGTGGCGGTGTTGGAGCTAGGAATGAATCACGCGGGCGAGATTCGCGATTTGGCGGCAATCGCCCGCCCTGACGTGGGTGTTGTGACCAACGTGGGCTACGCACACATTGAGAATTTCGACTCTATCGACGGGATTGCGGCTGCGAAGCGGGAGTTGGTGGAAGCGCTGGGCGATCGCGGAACGGCGGTGCTGAATGCCGACGATGCGCGGGTAGCGGCGTTTGGCGCCATCCACAAAGGCCGCACGATTCTATACGGCGAATCTCCGGCGGCGCAAGTGCGCGCGGAAGATGTTGAGTATTCGGGGAGCGACGAATCTCCCGGCGTGCGCTTCCGCGTAGGGACAACGCGCTTTGAAAGTGCGTTGACCGGCCGTCACAGTGTTTCAAACCTGTTGGCGGGAATTGCGGTGGCGGGCGTGTACGGTATCCCGCCGGAGCGGCTCAAGGACAAAGTCCGACAATTGACGCCGGGAAAGATGCGCGGTGAGCGGCTGCAGCATCAAGGCGTTCTCATTTACAACGATTGCTACAACTCCAACCCGGATGCGGTGCGAGCGATGCTGGAAGTGCTGCGCGATACTCCCGCGCGGCGGCGCATCGCAGTTCTGGGGGAGATGCTCGAACTCGGCCGCTGGGCCGAGCCCTTGCACCGCGACGTAGGCAACTACACAGCGGTGTGCGGTTTGGATGTGCTCGTTGGAATTCGCGGCGCGGCCTGCTACATGGTGGACGCGGTCAAGCGTGCCGGCCTAACGGCCGACGCCGCGTTTTTTTTCGACGACCCGGAAGACGCGGGCCGGCTGGTACGCCAGTTGGCGCAGCCGGGAGATGCCATCCTCTTCAAGGGCTCCCGCGGCGTACATGTGGAACGCGCACTGGAAGAGTTCCTGAACAAGGCCGGGAACTGAGGGATGTTCTACTGGCTGTTCTTCGAAAAACTCTTCCACTATTATTCGCCGTTCCGGGTGTTTCAATATTCCACGTTTCGCACCGGGATGGCGGCGCTGACGGCGATGCTGCTTTCTATTGCATTGGGCCCGTGGTTGATCGGACGCCTGCGGGAGTTTCAGATCGGCCAGCATATTCGGGAGGACGGCCCGCAATCGCATCACAAAAAGGCGGGTACGCCGACCATGGGCGGGTTGCTGATTTGCGTGTCGATTCTGGTGCCGACATTGTTGTGGTCCAATTTGCGCGAGCCTGCGGTATGGGTGGCGCTGGCGGGCCTGGTGAGTTTCGGCACGGTAGGATTCCTGGACGACTACACCAAGATGCGCAACAAGCGGAACCTGGGCTTAACGGCACGCTGGAAACTGGCGCTAGAGGTTGTGGCAGCCCTATTCATAGGTGTGCTGTTGCTGGCGATGAACGCGCGCGGCGTTTACTCCACCAGCATCAACGTGCCGTTCATCAAGACCTTCAAGCCGGACTTGCTGATATCGGCGTGGCTGCACAATCCCCTGACTTATCCACTGGCGTTTACGGCTTTCTTCGGATTCTTGATGCTAGTGCTGGTGGGTGCGTCAAATGCGGTGAACCTGACCGATGGATTGGACGGCCTGGCCATCGGACTGATGGTAATCGCGGCCGGTGCGATGACCGCGCTTTCTTATTTGAGCGGCCACGCGGAATTCGCCCGTTATCTGGAACTCTCGCGTACGCCGGGGGCGAGCGAACTGACGATTTTTTGCGGAGCAATGACTGGTGCCTCGTTGGGCTTCCTCTGGTACAACGCACATCCCGCGGAAGTATTCATGGGCGACGTAGGGTCACTCGCCTTAGGCGGTGGGTTAGGCGTGGTGGCAGTACTGCTGAAGCAGGAAGTTCTGCTGCTGTTCATCGGCGGCGTATTCGTAATCGAAGCGATTTCGGTGATCCTGCAAGTGGGCAGCTTCAAACTTCGCGGCAAGCGGATCTTCAAGATGGCGCCGCTGCATCATCACTTCGAGCAGATCGGGTGGCAGGAATCCAAGGTGATCGCGCGCTTTTGGATTGTCGGTTTGATTATGGCGCTGTTTGCGCTGACCACGTTGAAGCTGAGATGAAACTGGAAGGCGCAAAAGTCGTGGTGGTCGGGATGGCGCGCAGCGGCGTGGCGGCGATCGAGTTACTGCGCGAGAAAGGCGCCAGCGTGCGCGCGGTGGATCAAAACCCGATGACTATCGCGGGGGTTGCTGTTGAACCGCAGACAGAAACGTCGTTCGCGGACGCGGAATTGATCGTGTTATCTCCCGGCGTACCTGCTGATCTTACCGTTTTCGAAGACGCCCGAAGGCGCGGAGTGCCCGTGATCGGCGATCTGGAACTGGCGAGTTGGTACCTCAAAGGCGAGATTATCGGTATCACCGGCGCGAATGGAAAGACCACAACCACAGCGCTTACAGGACATATCCTCAAACAGAGCGGCATTCCAGTGCAAGTGGGCGGGAACATCGGTACGCCGCCGGCATCCATGGTGAAAACTTCGCGGGCCGGGCAGTGGAATGTATTGGAGCTTTCCAGCTTCCAATTGGAGACAACCGATACCTTCCGCGCGCACATCGGCGCGGCACTGAATGTGACACCGGATCATCTGGATCGCCACGGCACGATGGAACGCTACGCAGACGCCAAGGGCCGCTTATTTATAGAGCAGAAAGGGGACGATTTCAAAGTACTGAATGCCGATGATCCCATCTGCCAAGGCTTCGCGCGGCGCGGCCACGGGGCGGCGGTGTGGTTCAGTTCAACGCGCGAAGTGGCGCCCGGCGCCTATCTCGCTAACGACGAGATCGTGTTGAATGGCACGTCTGTAATGAAGACCACGGAAGTTCCATTGCGCGGCTTGCACAATCTGGAAAACACTTTGGCGGCGGCCGCAATGGCGAACTTGGCGGGAGCCACGCACGCGCAGATCCGTGCGGCGGTGATGACGTTTCCCGGGGTCGAACACCGGCTGGAGTTCGTGCGGCGGCTGAACGGAGTCGATTGGTACAACGATTCCAAAGCTACCAATGTCGACGCCACGCTCAAGGCCATCGCCGCGTTTGATGGAGGCTTATGGGTGATTCTGGGTGGCAAAGATAAGAATAGCGACTACTCGGTGCTGGTGAGCGCGTTGCGCGTGAAGGCGCATGGAGCATTGCTGATCGGTGCGGCAGCCGATAAGATCGAGGCGCAATTGCTTGGTGCGGTTCCGCTCTCCCGTTCCGGAACCATTGAGGCAGCGGTAGCGGAGGCGCACGCGAAGGCCAAATCCGGTGACACCGTGTTATTAGCGCCTGCCTGCGCAAGCTTTGATCAGTTCGAAAACTTTGAGCATCGTGGCCGCGAGTTCAAACGGCTGGTACAGCAGTTGGAGGAGAGACATGGCTAGGCTGCGCACCGATTGGATCCTGTTCCTGACCATCGTTGCGATGGTGTTCTTCGGACTGGTGATGCTCTACAGCGCGTCGAGCGCCGTAGCCGAGCTGCGCTACCACGTCGCGCCGTACTATTTCGTGGTCCGCCAGATCGGTTGGGCCGCCGTTTCCTTTCTGGCATTGATGTATTTCAAACGCATGGATTACCGGAAGCTGAACTCGCCCACTTGGGCATTCTCCGGATTGGGAATCGTACTTGGCCTGCTGGTGCTGGTGTATTTTGTCGATCCGCATACACATCGCTGGTTCAAGCTGCCCGGCGTCGGATCTTTCCAGCCATCCGAGTTCGCGAAACCAGCGTTGATTTTATTCCTGGCTTATTTCATTGCGCGGCGTGCGCACATCATCAATGACCGGCGGACGCTCAAGCAGGCCATGGTGGCCGTGCTGATGCTGGGGTTCATGGTGGTGGTAGCGGATCTCGGAACCGCGCTGGTGCCCGTAATCACCGCAGTCATTGTTTTCTGGATCGCGGGGCTGGAAGGCAAGTACATGCTGCGAGTTGGATTGATCGCAGTGATGCTCGTGGTAGTGGCGATTGCTTCGCGCGGCTACCGTCTGGGGCGCATGATCGCGTACGTCGATCCCGACTACACCAAGATTGAGATGATTGATCCCGGTGGACGCTTGAAGGCTTATATCCAGCGCTCCACCAGCGTGCGCGACGCCAGCTATCAGCCGCGGCAATCCCGAATCGCGGTAGGAACCGGGGGCGTCTTGGGGATTGGCCTAATGCAGGGCAAACAGAAGCTGATGTTTTTGCCCGATGCGCACACCGATTTCATTTTTGCCACGGTGGGAGAGGAATTGGGCCTGTGGGGATCGACAGCGGTGATCGTCGGATTCCTAGTGATTCTGTGGCGCGGGGCGCGGCTCTTCATGCTGGCGCGCGATGATTTCGGAAAATATCTGGCGCTAGGCGTAACGGTTTCGATCGTAGTGCAGGCGCTGATCAATATGAGCGTGGTCGTCGGGATCGCACCGACCAAAGGATTCCCGCTACCCATGATCAGCTTCGGCGGCAGTTCGCTTTTGAGCACGCTGGCCTCGCTAGGGATGCTGCTGAGCGTGAGTGAAAATGAGGGGTGAGTTTGTCCCTGAGTTTTGTGATGGCGGGTGGGGGCACCGGAGGCCACGTGCTTCCGGCACTGGCCGTGGCTCGCGAACTGCGAACTCGCGGGCATCGGGTGCAATTCGTGGGAGTGGAGCGCGGGATGGAAGCCAAGTTGGTTCCGGCCGAGAATTTCCCCATCGAGTGGATCGAGATCGGCGGCCTCAACCGCGTGGGATTCCGGCAGACCCTGGCCACGTTAGGCGAATTGCCCTTCAGCGTCTGGCAAGCTGCGCGCATTCTGCACCGCGCCGCGCCCATAGCCGTGTTTTCGACCGGTGGTTACGTAGCAGGGCCGGTGTTGCTGGCGGCAGTGTGGAGGCGCATTCCGATTGTGATCATGGAACCCAACGCTATTCCAGGATTCACGCATCGGCATCTGGCGCGCTTCGTGACGCGGGCACTGGTGAGTTTCAGCGAAGCCGAACGGTGGTTCCCGAAAGGCCGCGCGGAAGTGACCGGCCTTCCGATTCGCGACGAATTTTTTTCCGTAAAGGCGAAGCCACGCGGCGCGGTGGTCACTGTATTGATCACCGGAGGCAGCCAGGGGTCGCGAACGCTGAATCGTGCAGCGGAAGAAAGCTGGCCGTTATGGGGAGGAGATAAAGTGCGCCTCATTCACCAGACCGGTTCGCGCATGTTCGCGGAGCTGGCGCCGAAGTTTCGCGAGTCCGGCTTGAAGGGGGAGATTCTGGAATTTATTACGGACATGCCGGCCGCGTTTGCCGAAGCGGATATCGTCGTGAGCCGTGCGGGGATGGGCGCGGTGAGCGAGCTGGCGGCGTCGGGCAAGCCTTCGATTCTGGTGCCGCTGCCCGGCGCGAGCGATCAACACCAATTGAAGAACGCGCAGGCCTTCGAAAAAGCCGGCGCGGCAACGCTAATACTGGATTCAGAGATGACCGGAGCCCGCTTGGTGGAGGAAGTCACCCGGTTGACCGGCAGTCCGGGGTTACTGGACGAGATGGCTGCGGCCGCGCGAGCTTTCGCTAAGCCCGGAGCGGCACAGCGGGCTGCCGGCGTGTTGGAATCCCTTGGCGGGGTTATTGACACACGGTAGCGAAAGCCGAAACAATACATTATTAAAATGTTTTTTAAGCCTCAGCCCGTTCATTTCATTGGCATCGGCGGTATTGGCATGAGCAGCCTAGCCGAAGTGTTGATGGATATGGGCTATCCGGTAACTGGTTCCGATCAGAAATCCTCAGCCACCACCGAGCGCCTGGCGGCGCGGGGAGCCGTGGTTTACGAGGGTCATGCGGCCGCTAATCTGGCTGGCGCCAAGATGGTGGTGTACAGTTCAGCGGTGCGTCCGGAAAATCCCGAGATTGTCGAGGCGCGCCGCCGCAAGCTTCCGGTGATCCCGCGGGGAGAACTGTTGGCCGAGTTGATGCGCCAAAAATTCGGCATTGCCATCGCCGGCAGTCACGGCAAGACCACAACAACCGCAATGGTGGCCGCGATTCTAGTGCACGCGAATTTGGATCCCACAATTCTGGTAGGTGGGCGCATGGGCATCAACGGCTCCAACGCACGCCTCGGCAAGAGCGACTATCTTGTGGTGGAAAGCGACGAAAGCGATGGTTCGTTCCTGAAGCTGGCTCCGATCATTGCCGTAGTCACGAACATCGATCGTGAGCACCTGGATCATTACTCCGGCATCGAAGAGATCCGCGCTGCGTTCGCCACTTTCATCGCCAAAGTTCCGTTTTACGGCGCCGCCATTTTGTGTTTGGACGACGAAAATATCCAGCAGATCCTGCCCGGCGTCAATCGCCGCGTAGTCACTTATGGCGTGAGTGCACAGGCCGACCTGCGGATCACTAGCGCGTCCGCGGGGCACCTGGCCAGCGAGTTCCACTTGTTTCTGGGCGATCGTGACCTGGGCTGTTTCCGCCTGCAGGTCCCCGGCGCGCACAACACTCTTAATGCGACGGCCGCAGTGGCGGTAGCACTGGAACTGGACGTTCCCTTGGAAACGATTCGCGAGGCCTTGGCGGAATTTCGCGGCGTGGACCGGCGCTTCCAGGTGCGCGGCTCCGAGCGCGGCATCACCGTGATCGACGACTACGGCCATCATCCTACCGAGATTCGTGCGACACTGGCGGCGGCGCGCGCATGCCGTTTCCAAAGCGTGCACGTCCTGTTTCAGCCGCATCGCTACACGCGCACGCAGGCGTTGCTGGACGATTTTGCGCGCTCCTTCCATCAAGCCGATAGCGTCCATGTCACGGATATCTATGCCGCATCGGAAAAGCCCATTGCGGGAGTGACAGCGGAAGCGCTGGTCGAAAAGTTGCAAGCCTTTGGGCATCGCGGAGCGAGCTACGCGGGCTCGGTCGAGCAAGGCATCGCGGCCGTGTTGGCAGCGGCAGGCTCCGGTGACGCCGTCGTTACATTGGGAGCGGGCAGTGTGTCGCAGGCCGCTCCGGAAATTCTGGCACGCTTGAGGAGCAAGTCGTGAACCCGTCTCAACCGCCACGTCCCCGCGCTCGCGTGTCGAACCCGCAGCAGGATTCCGTGCCGCGGCTGAAGATCGCCGTGGGAGTGGTAGTGCTGACGGTTGCCCTGGGGGTTTCGCTCTTCGCGTGGCATCAGTTCGAGCAGTTCCTGATCCACGATTCCCGTTTCGCAGTGAACGGACCTGAAGGAACGGAGGATGCCTCCGTGATTCAGATCCAAGGGGCGCAGCACGCTTCGCGCAAGGCGATTGAAGCCGCGTTCGCGGACGACATGGGCCGCAGCATATACATGCTCCCCATAGATGGCCGTCGCGCGACACTGCGCACGGTGGATTGGGTGAAGGACGCCACCGTAATGCGCATGTGGCCGAATCGCGTTGTGGTGCGAGTGGATGAGCGCAAACCGGTTGCTTTTGTAACTCTGGCAGCGTCCCGCTATGGGTTAATCGATGAGGACGGCGTGTTTCTGCCGCCGGCCACGGATCGTTTCCATTTGCCTGTGCTGCGTGGAGTCCACGCGCGCGACTCCTTGGCCGACCGCCGCGATCGAGTGCAGCGCATGACGCGTTTGTTGCGCGCACTGGGTCCCAATGCCGAAAAAATTGCTGAAGTGGACGTGACCGACCGCGAAGATCTCCGCGTGACACAGCCGTATGACGGGCGCATGGTGACTCTGTTGCTGGGTGACCAGGACTTCGCGGTGCGCTATCAGAATTTTTTGAATCACTACGTGGAGATCCGCGAAAAAATGCCGGGCGCGAGTTCGCTCGATCTGCGCCTGGAAGACCGCATCACCGTGGTGGTGGACCAAAAGGACACGGAGTGATCTCGAAAGTCCAGCTCGCGGTGGGGGTGGATGCAGGCGCCGCGCGCACTCGCTGCGTGATCGGTGCAATCGAGAACGGTGGCATTCGCTATCTGGCGCATGGCCTGGCGCCGTCCGCAGGCTGGTCCAAGGGGCGCTTGAGTGACCCAGTGGCTGTGGCGGAATCGATTCGGGCGGCGGTGACCGATGCCGAACGCGGGGCGCAAGTTTCCGTGGATGCCGTCACGCTGGGTATCGGCGGCATGGAAGTGCGTGGAGCGCAGAGCCGCGGCCTCTACGAATTCGGCCGTCCGCATGAGTTGGATCCCGGCGATCTGGAATACGCCGTCGAAATGGCCGCCGACGTTCGCCTGGAACGGGACCGCACGCTATTGCACGTGCTGCCGCAGCACTTCACGCTGGATGGCCGCGGCGGGTTCCGGCGTCCGCAAAAGAGTGTTTGTTCACGGCTTGAGGCTCACGTCCACATCGTGACGGCAGCCGCCCATGAACATCAGGCGCTGGTGGCCGCCGCGCACCTGGCGCATCTGGCGGTGGAAGAAACGGTATTCGAACCCTTGGCCGCAGCCTATGCCTGCGTGCACTCCGAAGCTCGCGCGCGCGGAGTGGCGGTGCTGGATATGGGCATCCAGTCGACTGACCTGGTGATTTACGATGGCGACGCGTTGCTGCTAGCCGCCAGCATCCCGGTCTGGGGCGACCACCTGACGCGAGACATTGCCACCATCTTCAAAGTCACTTATGAAGATGCTGAGTGCCTGAAACAGGAATATGGCTGCGCGTTGCTCGGGCTGACAGCGGATTCGAGCCTTATCGAAGTGCCTTCACCCGAAGGCCGCCCTTCGCGCGAAGCCCACCGCAGTGAGCTGAACGAAATCCTGGAAGCGCGCGCCGAGGAGTTGTTCCTCTATGTGCGCTCCGAACTGCACCGCGTGGGAATGGAGCGGCACCTTTATGAAGGCCTCATTCTTACCGGCGGCGGTGCGTTGTTGACCGGCATGTGCGACATGGCCGAACGCGTGCTCGATTGCCAGGCCGCCAATGGCATCGTCACCGAGGACGACGTCGGGGGCTGGCCGGAAGAGTTGAAGAGCCCGCTGTGGACAACGGCCGCCGGGCTAGCGCTCTATTCGGCAAAGTTGAAAATACACCGGCCCCCATCGCAGCAGGCGACCGGCCTTATGGGTTTAGTTTTGAAATAAGCAGGAGGAAATGGTCATGGCACTCGATGGATTGAAGTTCATGATGGAAGAAGAAGTCGCTCCGCGCACGCGGATACGAGTCTTCGGCGTGGGAGGAGGCGGCTGCAACGCTGTCGCGCGCATGATGGACCACGGCCTCCACGGCGTCGAGTTCTGCGTGTTAAATACCGACGCGCAGGCCATCGAAGTCTCTCCCGTGCCATCGAAGCTTGCTATCGGAGCGAAGATTACGAACGGCCTGGGCGCGGGCTCCGATCCGGCGGTGGGCCGGCAGGCTGCGCTCGAAGACACCGAACGAATCATCGACATGCTGGAAGGCTCCGACATGGTTTTCGTTACTGCGGGCATGGGCGGCGGCACCGGTACGGGTGCGGCTCCAGTAGTGGCGTCGCTGGCCAAGGAACTCGGTGCGCTCACCGTGGCCATTGTCACCAAACCCTTCGGGTTCGAGGGGCCCAAGCGGCGCAAGCAGGCTGAACAGGGGCTGGCGGAACTGGCGAGCGTGGCGGATACAGTCATCACTATCCCCAATGACCAGCTTCTGGAGCTCGCACCCAAGGGCACTAGTTTTATGGACGCATTCCGCATCGCGGATGACGTCCTGCGGCAGGCGGTGCAAGGCATCAGCGACATAATCAACACGCCCGGCTTAGTGAATCGCGACTTTTCCGATGTGCGCACCATCATGACGGGCATGGGCTACGCCATGATGGGAACGTCCACGGCGCGTGGAGAGAACGCTTGCGTCGTGGCAGCGCAGAAGGCCACGCATTCGCCGTTGATGGAGGCCGGTGGCATGCGCGGCGCGCGCGGCGTGCTGATGAATATCACCGGTTCGAGCCAGCTCGGACTGCACGAGGTTAATGAGGCGTGCATGCTGGTACGTGAGGCGGCCGACAACGAAGATGTGCAGATCAACTTCGGTGTGGTGCTGGATGAAGCAATGGCCGACGAGGTGAAGATTACCGTGATTGCCACTGGTTTTGTGCGCGAGAACCTGCCGCGTATTGAGCGGCGTGCGACCAAGACGGAAGCCGTGGCGCCACCAACGCCGCAGCCCGTGGTATCAGAGATTCAATGGATCGACGAGCCCGAACCGGAAGTTGCTAGGCCGGTTTATGCCGAAGCACCCCTACCGGAGCCGGTGCACGAAGAGCCCCCGCCGATGGCGATGGCCGCCGCGGCGATGACTCCGGCCGCGAGCGCGGTTGAGACCGAGCCCCTGTTTGACGATCTTGAAGTGCCGGCAATCCTGAGGTCACGTCGGCGAATGGTGCAATAGCTTTCAGCCCATCAAATGCAGCACTACGCTTCGCCGGAATGAAGCGGAGCGGTGTTCGAACAGATAGATTCCCTGCCACGTCCCCAGAGTCATGCGACCATCGACCACCGGGATCGAGAGAGATGTTTGCGTAAGCGCGGAACGGATATGCGCGGGCATATCGTCGGAACCTTCGGTGGTGTGGCGGTAGCGCGGATCGTCTTCCGGCGCCAGACGCTCGAAGAAATCCGCTAGGTCCAAGACGACATCGGGGTCCGCATTCTCTTGTATGACCAGCGACGCGGAAGTGTGTTGTACGAAGACGGTGAGGAGTCCATCTTGAACTCCCGTGGAGCCCACCCACTTTGCAACTTCGCGCGTGAACGGGTACAAGCCCTTACCCCGTGTCGCTACCTGCAGAGTCTGATGGAAGGAGTTCACTCCACTCTATTACTCAACTGTAACGCTCTTGGCCAAGTTGCGTGGTTGATCCACGTCGCAGCCGCGCCGCACCGCGATGTGATACGCCAGCATCTGCAGCGGCACCACTTCGAGGATCGGCAATAGCAATTCGTTGGTCACGCCGATGGGGATCACGTAATCGGCGACCTTGGATACTTCCTCGACGTCGGGTTCGCACGCGACTGCCACCACCATGCCTTCGCGCGCCTTCACTTCTTGCAAGTTGGAAAGCGTCTTCTCATACAGCGTTCGGCTCAGCTCGTCGTCGGGATCGCGCGTGGCAATCACCACCACCGGAAGATTCTCGTCGATTAGCGCGTTTGGTCCGTGCTTCATTTCGCCCGCCGGATAGCCTTCCGCATGGATGTACGAAATTTCCTTCAACTTCAGGGCGCCTTCCAGGGCGATGGGGAAGTGAATGCCGCGCCCCAGATACAGAAAATCGGTGGAACGGAACAGAACCTTGGTCAGATCCTCATAGATGGCGTCCCGGCGCAGCACATCCTCGATGACATGCGGCAGTTTCAGTAGCTGATCCACCAGCATGAGAGACTTGGCCGGCTCCAGCGTTTCACGAACCTGGCCCAGGTGCATGGCGATTAGGAACAGCGCGGTCAACTGGCAGGTAAATGCTTTGGTGGATGCCACGCCGATCTCGGGTCCGGCATGGGTGATTATTGTGCCAGAGGCCTCGCGGGTAATAGCCGATCCCACCACGTTGCAGATGGCCAGCGTCTTTGAGCGCTTATTCATCGCCTCATGCAGAGCCGCGCGGGTGTCGGCAGTTTCGCCGGATTGCGAGATGACGATAGTCAGCGTGTCCGGCCCAACGATCGGGTCGCGGTAGCGAAATTCGCTGCCGTAGTCGACTTCTACGGGAATGCGCGCCAGCCGTTCGATCATGAACTTGCCTGCCAACGCCGCGTGCCAACTGGTGCCGCAGGCCACAATGCGCACCTGCTGAAATGCTTTGAAATCCTTCTGCGAGATTTCCATCTCGTCCAGGAAGATACGGCCGGATTCCTGGCCCACGCGGCCCAGTGTGGTATCGCGTACGGCGCGCGGCTGCTCAAAGATTTCCTTGAGCATGAAGTGCTTGTAGCCGCCCTTTTCGGCCATAATGGGGTCCCACAGAATATGCGAAGGCGGGCGCTTCACGGGACGGCCGTTGAAGTCGGTAAGGTGGACGCCGTCCTTGGTAAGCACGGCCATATCGCCGTCCGCCAGGAAGATCATGTCGCGAGTGTGGCTTAGAATCGCGGGTACGTCGGAGGCCACGAAATACTCTCCGTCGCCCAGTCCCACAACCACGGGCGGTCCAAAGCGCGCCGCCACAATTTTATTGGGCTCTTTGCGCGAGATGACGCTGAGCGCGAACACTCCGGTCAACTGCCGCACCGCGTCGCGCACGGCGTTTTCGAGATTCCCGTCGTAATACTTTTCCACCAGGTGGGCAATGATCTCAGTATCCGTTTCAGTAACGAAGACATGGCCTTCCGCGGCCAACTGGCTCTTGAGCGACAGGTAATTTTCAACGATTCCGTTGTGCACCACTACGATATCGCCGTGGCAGTCGCGATGCGGGTGCGCGTTTTCTTCAGTGGGGCGTCCGTGAGTCGCCCAGCGCGTATGGCCGATGCCAAAGAGACCCTGGACGGGATTCAGCTTCAGTACTTCTTCCAGATTGCGCAGCTTACCTGAGGCGCGCCGCACCGACAGGCAGCCGTTTTCAAGCACGGCAAGACCGGCGGAATCGTAGCCGCGGTACTCCAGTCGCTTCAGCCCGTCAATGATGATGGGAACAGCCTCGCGTGGGCCGATATAGCCTACAATGCCGCACATAGTTCGCTCCGTTCAATCTAGAAATTCGACGCGATAATCCTCGATCACCGGGTTGGCTAGCACATCGCGGGCGATTTGGTCCATCTCCTGGAGAGCTTGCTCGCGAACCGCGCCCGGAGCAATCTCGATGTCGAAGAATTTCCCTTGCCGCACAGCGGCGATGCTGGAATGTCCCAAGCTGTTGAGCGCGCCGCGAATGGTTTGTCCCTGCGGATCGAGCACGGTGGGCTTGAAGGAAACGTATACGCGAGCCTTCATATTCTTACTCTACCGGATTCGACGGAACGGCTGCTCAAAACGGAACTCATTCGGTTCCAATCAGCTT
>CAZDGT010000407.1:0-2120 GCA_964504905.1 uncultured Bordetella sp.
GCCAGGCAGGCGACCCAGCGGTCACGATTGACCTGACCGAGGCGCTCATCGCCCAGGACCCCAAGAGCGAACAGCTCGATACCGCGACACCGCAGTATCTGGCGGCTCTTGGCAAACAAGGTGGCGGGAAGGCCACTGCCGCTGCCGCCAAAATTTTGGTGGGCCGTCCGGACAACGAATACGCTCTGGATGCGGTGGCGCGGAACTGGAGCGCACCGGGACCGGCTCTCACTGCGGCCAACCGCCTGATCGGCGTCATGGGCAGGAAGAAGAAGCCGGAAGGCATGAGCGACGCGGATTGGCAGAGGGTCAGGAACGACATGCTGGGCAACGCCTACATGTCGGCGGGTATTATTCAGGCCGGGCAGAGCCGTTATGCGGATGCCGACCGCAATTTGAAGGCTGCTCTGCCTCTGATAGGCGGCAACTCGACGATGCTTAGCTACGCTTATTACTATCTGGGCGTCGCCAATTACCAGATGGGTAAACTAACGGCCGACAAGTCGAAGATGATGACAGGCTTGCAATATACCGACAAAGCCGTAGCCTCCGGCGGGCCCATGCAGTCTCAGGCATCCAACAACTCGGCGATCATGAAACGCGAGATGGCAGGCGGCCGCTAGGCTTCCCAACGGTCCCCCCGATGATCATTGTGATATGACAAAGTGTCCCCGCGGAGGGACATTTCGTCGCTCTTCACCTCCAGCTAACCAGGGATGTGATTGATAACGCAGCAACTCGCTACGTGGCATATAAGATGCATGCCTAGGAAAGCGTGATAGCATTACAGCCCATTTCCCCTGTAGATCGGCCAGTGAGGGCGGCAGCGCCAGCGGCGACGATCTACTCTTTCATGCCAGCAGGCGGAACGGACCGGGCGCGCAGGGAGTCACGCTGGATCATCAGGCAGCTCACAGACGCGATTGGAGCAGGCCTGGCAGCGGAGGCGGACGGCCGTACTGTCCTGCTGGCCGATTTTTCGGGTACGCCGATGAACTCTACGTCATCGATCACGTGTGTGGATTTGACCGATGCCAATCCTGGCCAGGCTCGGGAAGCAATCCGGGCGTCCGACGCGGTTTTCGTGGTGTCTACTTCCGATCCTGCCTCGATTGAAGAGGCATCGGCCCAAGGCGCCAAGCTGCAATCTGTTCTAAGTTCGCTTCTGCGAGTGGAAACCTGCGGCCTACTGTTGGTCCCTGCGGCTCAGGGCGTGAGCCCATCCCAAGCGGAGGAACGCACCGGACTGCCGGTATGCGGCATGCTCGAGAGCCCGAACCACATCGATCAGCTGGCCCGCTGGATCACCCAAAAGTAAAGTGGCGGCGTTTATGCCGGCGAGCTGCTGTCCTTGCGGCTCAATTCTTCCGAAAGAATGATGGCATCCGCCAGGTCCTTCATGGGGCGTCGCAAACGGCGGCTCTCATTGCGCATGCGGAGATAGGCTTCCTCTTCCGAGAGCGCATGCCGCTTTTGCAGAATTCCCTTAGCGCGCTCCACTGACTTGCGGGTCTCCAGCTGCCGCTTCATCTCGGCGGTTTCCTCGGAGAGCCGCGCATTCTCTTCTTCCAGCATGCTCTTGGCGATGGCGCTGCCCATTTGCTCGCCGATGAAAGAGATGGTCGCGATTTCCTCGGGCTCGTGCTCGTGTTTGTCGCGATGATGAATGTTAATGACACCGATGGCGCGGCCCTTGTTGATCAAGGGCACGGACAGAAACGCCTGATATGTATCTTCCACCAGCGTAGGGAAAATCTTGGAGCGCGGATCGGCGGCAGCTTTCGAACTCAACGCAACCGGCGACTGATGCTCAGCCACCCAACCCGTAACTCCTTCCCCCATCTTCACGCGTAAGTTACCCAGATCCGACACGTGCGGCAGGAGTGATGCCCGCAACACGAATTCCCCCGTATCGGATTCCGCCAAGTACACCAGACATGCGTCGCAACTGGTCACCCTCGCTGCCAGTCCGACAATTTCACCTAGCATCTCGTCTAAAGAAAGCGGAGAACTTACAATCCCGCTAACGCGATGCAACACGGATGCGGTAGAACTTTCCGAAATCATTTCTGTAACCACCATGCTCTATGCGTAGGGCGACCGGCGGCTGAGGTCCAATC
>CAZDGT010000408.1:0-15283 GCA_964504905.1 uncultured Bordetella sp.
GGAACTTTTCATGGGCACAGGCCTGGGGCCCGAAAGCTACGCCATCATCGAACAGGGACGCATCGGCCAGATCCTTTCCAACAAGCCGGCGGACCGCCGCGCCGTGATCGAGGAAGCCGCCGGCATCGGCAAGTATAAGACGCGCAAGCGCCTGGCGGAAAGCAAACTTGAAAGCGCCAAGCAAAATCTGGCGCGCGTGTTCGACATTTTGGAAGAAGTCGGGCGGCAGGTGAACTCGCTGAAACGGCAGGCGTCCAAAGCCAAGCGCTATGAAGAACTGCGCACGGATATGCTGGGCCATCTGCGCCGCGCGGTGGCGGGACGCTTCCGCATGCTGGAAAGCGACGCGGCTAGGTTGGCGCTTGATCTGAATCAGGCGCAGACTAATTTCCAGGCTCTGACGGCCGAGGTGCAGACCAAAGAGCAGGAATACACGCGCACGCAGGAATCCTGTTATCAGGTGGAGGCCGCGCTTACGGAATCGCGCGCGCGCGTCGCCGAGCTTAACCTCGAAGCGGAGCGTACGCGCAGCCGCCTCGCGCTGCAAGCCAAGCAGATCGGCGCTATCGAAGAGCGCATGACTGCGGGTGAGGCGGAAACACGCGCCTTGGACGAGCGCCATCAGAGCGAATCCACGGAATTGGCGGCGCATCAGGAAACCATCGCCGCCATCGAGCGCGATGCGGCTGCGGCCCGCGAGCGCCTCGAAACCAAATCGCAGGAGCGCGACGCGCTGCAGAATCATCTTCGTGAGCGGGAACGATCGCTCGAATCGGCGCGCCAGCAGGTGCTGCGGCTCCTGGGTGAAGCGTCCGCGCTGCGCAATCAACTGGCGCAGGCCGACGAATACCTCGCGGCCATGGAACGCGACGCCGCCCGCGCCCGCAAGGAAGAAGAGGGAGCATCCGGAGATCTTGCCCGCCTGGAGCAGAGCCGCTCGGAATTGTCATCGCGTCTCTCGGCACGGCAGCTCGAACTCGAATCGTTGACGGATCGGCGCCGGCGCGTGGAAGAAGAATCCAAGGAGCGGCAGCAGCGAACGGTGGATGCTCGTCAGAAGTTGAACGCTCTGCGCGAGTCGCTTTCGAAGCAGAAGGCGCGCAAGGAGTCGCTCGAAGGCATTCTGTCGCATCGCGCCTACACCACAGAATCGGTGAAGCGCCTGTTTGACCGCCCGGCCGACGGCTTCCGGCCGTTAGGCGTGCTGGCGGATTTCGTTGAGGTCACGAATCCGGAGTGGGAGCGCGCCTCCGAAGAGTTTCTGCACGAAGAACTGGAATACGTGGTCGTCCACGGTTGGAACGACGCCGAGCGCGGAATCGAAGTCCTGCGCGCCGCCTCCGATGGCCGAGCCACTTTCTTGGTACACCCGGACTCGAATCAGAGCTCCGTCCCTGCGCCGGATCTGTCATCCGATCCCGCTGTCTCGGGCACACTGCGCGATGCCCTGCGCTTGACCAACGGTTTTGCTGCCGCCCCGCAGGGTCTGCTTCCGCGACTGGCGCGCTGTTTTCTGGTCAACGATCATGCGGCGGCCCCGCGCTTGGCTGAGGCGTATCCCGATTGCTACTTCCTGCTGCCGGATGGCGCCAGCTATCACGGCCACACCATCACGGGCGGCAAGAAGAGCTCCGGCGGGCCCCTTGCTCTGAAGCGCGAGTTGCGTGAGCTCACCGCGCAAGTAGATGTTCGGGAGCGTGAAGCCGACGAGCTCACTTCCGAGCTCGAAGGGCTGGAGCGCGGCTTGGCTCTGTTATCGGAAGAGCTGGAGCAGGTCAGGGCACTGCAGCAAGCGCAGGAGAAGGACGCGCTGGCGATGGATCACGAAGAGCGCAAGCTGGCAGAGGAATACGCCCGCTCAGGCTCGCGCCTCTCGGCAGCCCGCTTGGAACTGGAGCGTCTCGCACGTCAGGACGAGCAGGCCCGCGCCCAACGCGAACGTAACCAGGCACTAGTAGCCGAGAAGGAACAAACCCGATTCGATCAAGAGAAGGCTGTAGAGATCGCGCGCGGTGAATTCGACGGATTGCAGGCGCAGGTCCACGCGATTGGCGAAGAATATTCCGTGCTGCGAGCCGACCTCGCCGGGCTCGATGAACGCGCGCGATCGGAAAAGACCGCGGCGTCACGACTCGAAAGCCAGCTCCAACAGCTCGCGGCGCGCCGCGAACAACTGGCGCGCGATCTGGAGCAAATGGGCGTGGAACGGGCCCGCCTGCTGACCGACAATATAGAACTCGATCAGCGTGCTCAGCATCTGATCGAACATAGTTCTGAAGCCACCGCGCGTGTAGAGCTTCTCACGGCGCAGGAATCCGGAGGCCGCGAGGCTCTTGCCGCACTCGATGAAGCACTCAAGACCTTGCGCATCGACTCCCAGACCGCGCAAGAGCAGCGTTCACAGATCGAGATCGAACTCGTGCGGAAACAGTCGGAGCTGAAGTATCTCGACGAAACCAGCCGCAAGGAATTGAACGTATCTGCTAGTGATATCGCGTCCGCGCAGGAACCGGAGGCGGAGGCCGCCGAGCCTGTCAGCGTGGAGGAATCCGAGCAGCGCTACCAGGAAGTCCGCGCGCGCATCGAAGCCTTAGGCCCGGTGAACCCGCAGGCGCTTGAGGAGTATCACGAAGCTCAGCAACGCTACGAATTCCTAAACACGCAAAGGCAGGATTTGCTGGATTCCATCCGTGACACCGAGAAGGCCATCCAGGAACTGGACACTGAGTCGCGCCGCCGCTTCAAGGAAGCGTTCGAGAGCATCAACACGCACTTCAAGGAGATGTTCCAGACGCTGTTCGGTGGCGGGCAGGGCGAGATGCGCTTGACCGACGAAACCAACCTGGCGGAAAGCGGCATCGACATCATGGCTTCACCTCCGGGCAAGCGCTTGCAGCATGTAGCCCTACTCTCGGGCGGGGAGAAATCCCTAACGGCGATGGCTCTATTGATGGCGATCTTCCGTTACACGCCGAGTCCGTTCTGCATACTGGACGAGGTGGACGCGCCGCTCGACGAGCCGAATATCCAGCGCCTCACGCGCTTGATCAAGGAAATGTCGCACGACACGCAGTTCATCGTCATCACGCATGCCAAGCGCACCATGGAAGCGGCGCAAGCACTCTACGGAGTGACCATGCAGGAACCGGGTGTCTCGAAACTGGTGAGCGTGAAGTTCGATCCGCTCCCCGTCGCTGCGGCGCCTGCGAGCGCAACCGCAGTGATGGCGGCGGTCTAGGTGTCTAGATCTCACCAAAGATATTCTTTGGCTTCTGCTCGACGGGCGTAGCTATCCAGCACATGGACGACGCGGAGCTTCTTCAGCTTCGTGGGCGATAACTGGCCTATGGGTACGTACAGGATCTTCCTGTTCAGATGCGCGGCTATCGAGCGGAAAATCGAGCGCGGCGGCTTCGCGGCTACGTAGACCACAAAACGCTCCACTGAGTAATCCAGTGCGGCCATAAGGAGCCGCTCCGCTTTCGACTCTGCAAACTCGTAGTCTGTGTCCGACCAAACGTCGAACATCCGGCGCGGCGGCAGCGTCATCAACAGGCCGCCGTATTCGGCCCGCCCGATTCCCGGCCCGACGATGTTATCGAACGGGTGCGTGGAATAGAACGCCATGTCGGATTCGTTCTGATGCTCGCCTAGCCACGTCGTCAGGTAGGTGTAGCGATCGTCTGGATCTTCGTCAAAGATCACCACCAGAGATCCCACTTCGCCCGCCAGCCGGTCAGCCGACCTCACGAATATCTTGTGCCGGTGCCAGTTGCGGATGGTCTCGCGAATGTCGATGCCGTCCAGAATCGAAGTGGTGAATGGCTCCACGCGCACGCGCTCTTCGGAAAGAATTGCCTTCGCCTTCTGCTTTACGAAGCGGCCATATTCTTCGATGACGAGATCCTCGGGCGGATAGGAACAGATAGCCTCGCCGGTGGTCTGTTGCGCCCACTCGCCGGTGAACTTTTCACGCTTGCGCGGCTTCAGACCCGCCGGTTTCAGGCGCTGCTTAGGACGGGGAAGGCGGCGGCGGATGCGCAGCCTCTTGGTGTTGATCCATATCTCGCTGGCGCTCAGCCGAACGGTGTCGAGATCCGACACATCATGCTGCGCGAGATAGCGGTTGGCCATCTGCCACACTTCCCAGCCATAGTTATCGTCGACGACGGAACGTGCGGCGACGGCCAGGTCGTATACGCTGGCGACCAAGTCGCCGCTAATGTGCGCCAAGTTTCGCGTGAAGCGCGCAATCATGCGGCGCTGCCAGTGCGCGAGCTTCTCGCCGGTGGAAGTCGTGTACTTACCCTCGGCCTCGCGCATCAAGTCGAATTGCACGCGCGGCCGGTCTAGCGCTTTGTCATCACAGGGGGGCGACACCATTCCCAGTCGGAAAAACTCGTAGCGCTCCTGCAGGTAGGGAAATTCGATGGTGATCTCAGCGAGGCAATCGGGATGCGGATTCAGCAGCTCCGGCTCGTACTTCTTGCCGCGCGCGGGCGGAGGCTGCGGAGATTCCATGGCATCGAGCAACGGATCGAGCATGTTAAGCGCGACCACGGCCACGACGTTGGCGTCCGGATCGGCGCCCTGCAGCTTCCAAGCCATGGCGGACGCGTGCGCGCTCACTTCTTCCGTGCGCATCTGCGGATACACGCGATACGCTTCAATGTAGGGATCCAAACCGATCCGCCGCGTCGAGTAAGTATCGGGATAGGTATCGGGCAGGTGCGGGCGCTCGGCCGAATCCGGCTCCAGAAAGATGACTTGTGCGCCGATTTCCTCCGCGGTCCGCAGCGCTTCGACGAAGGGATCGCACGGTTCCACTGGGATGAAAATCGCCCGGTCGTCGCCATCGTCATCGTGATACAAGATCACCGACATCTCCGGCAGCCGCGCCAGCGCCCGCTGGTAGGTTGGCGCCAGGAATCCGGGTAATTCGACCGCTACTACAGCGGGTTTGGCACTGAGCAGCAGCTTGCGCAACTCCAGCGCGAACTCCAGCTTGCCCGGCACCACAGGGAAGTAGCGGACCTTACCGCGCTGCAGGCCGCCCGCTTTGATTTCAGCTTCGAGGGACATAGCGCAGGGCCTCTTCGCCGAGGGTCTGCACGATTGCGATCTTCAGGGTTTCGCCGCGGTCCGAAGCAGCACCCAGGTCCGCGTCGCTCCGCCGCAGCTTCATCGCAAAGCGTGCGATGTTGATACCGTCGCGCGCCGTGTAGCGTTCGTCGGCGGCGTGGGCCTGCTGCAGAAAATCGGTGACGTAGTTGAGGATATGCTCGTCACCGAAGGGCAAGTTCTCGCGCAGAATGGCGAACTCTTCGTGGCGCTCCGGGAAATCGATCAGGATCATGGGCTGCAGGCGCGAGTGAATATATTCCGGCAGGTCGAATGTGCTGGCGTCGTCATTCATAGTCGCCACGATGCGAAATAACGGATGCGCCTTGATCTTGATCCCCGCGACGATCGATTCCACATAACGGCGGTTGTCTAGAAGCGGCGCGAGGCTGGCCCAGCTCTTCTCACTCATGCGGTTGCCTTCGTCCAGGATCACGATGCCCCCGCGCAACATTGCCGTAACCAGCGGCGACGCGACGTAGCGCAGCCGCGCTTCACCCTCGATCACGGGCGTGACCAGGAGATCCTCGGGCCGTGTGTCCACCGTCGCCTGCATGATGTAGACTTCTCGCTCCAGGCGCTTAGCCGCCGCGTACGCCAGCGTGGTCTTGCCCACGCCGGGCTTGCCTAGCAGGCGCGGATTCATCGGGAGATCCTGGGCGTCGATCACCAGCCAGGCAGCCAGCAACTGGCGCATCACTTCTTCCTGCCCTACCCAGGCGATCGATAACTCATCGGGGTGGGCCAGATGCAGCGGAACGCCTTCAATCTCAACGATCATATTGATTCAATGTAGCAGAGCGGTTGGGTGTTTCCGCTGGATCTGGCGGCCTTTGTTATACTGATACTTTGCTCGGTCCGCCCCGGTATGCCGGAGTGTGTGCCCTGGGGAGTTCGCTGTGTTCTTTCATCTTAGGGATCTGGATGTACGCGCTGGCCGTTTCGATGTCGAAATCGGGCCGGGCAACATCGATTTCCAGCTAGGGGCGAAGGACAAAGATACCAATCTGCACCAGGCTGGGCCGCTGCGCGCCAAAGGCAAGGCGGAGCTGGTGATGGGTTCGGACGGCGAGATACGCGTGTCCGGGCATTTAGCAGTGGAGATGGAAGCGGATTGCGACCGGTGCTTAGAGCCGGCGCGGTTCCCGATCGATTCCGACTTTTCGTTGTTCTACCGGCCAGTGGCCGACGGGTATGGCGATGAGAAAGAGATCGACAGCGGCGAAGCGGAGATGGGTTTCTACGAGGGTGACGGAGTAGAACTCAACGACGTGCTGCGCGAGTTTATTTTGTTGACGCTGCCCATGCAGCGGATTTGCAGGGAGTCCTGCCAAGGGATTTGTCCGCTATGCGGGCAGAACCGCAACCAGAAAGAGTGCCAGTGCCGGGCGGAAGCAACCGACGACCGCTGGGCGGCGCTCAAGAGTTTGAAATCATAAGAAGGTAGAAGAACGTGCCCAATCCAAAACGACGTCATTCCAAGCGCCGCACTTCCGCGCGCCGCACTCACGATTCGCTCACCCGCTCGGTGCTCTCCGAGTGCCCGAGCTGCCACGAGCCCAAGCTCCCCCATCGCGTTTGTCCGCGTTGCGGCAAATATAAGGGCCGTGAAGTTGTCGAGGTTGTCGAAGAGTAGCCCGCGCGCGCTCCCATGCTGACAATTGCGCTAGACGCAATGGGCGGCGATCACGCGCCTAAGGCGGAAGTCGAAGGGGCCATCCGCGCTGCTTCCGAATTGGATGTCAGGGTGATCCTGGTCGGCCAGGAAGAAGTAGTGCGCCAGGAGTTGGCGAAGCATAGCCGCGCCAATGCTCTACCGATTGAAGTCCGCAACGCCGCCGAAGTCATCACCATGGAGGATTCGGCCGCCAAGGTGGTCCGCGCCAAAAAGAATTCGTCGATTCACGTAGCAGCTCGCCTGGTGCGCGATGGCGAAGCGCAGGGCTTCGTATCCGCGGGCAACACAGGCGCGGTGATGGCCATCTCCAAGATGGTCCAAGGGATGATTCGCGGCGTGCAACGTCCAGCGCTGGCGTCCGCCTTTCCCACGCTCAAGGGAACTCCCGTCGTGGTTGTGGATGTGGGTGCGAATGTAGATTCCACGCCCGCCATGCTCGCGCAGTTCGCCGTGATGGGCGAGATCTATTCGCGCTACATTTTCAAAATCCGGTCGCCGCGCGTGGGACTGCTCTCTATTGGCGAGGAAGAACACAAAGGGAACGATCTCACCCGCGGCGCAACTCCGCTCTTCAAGTCCCTGCCCCTGCGTTTCATCGGCAACGTAGAGGGGCGCGATATTTATTCCGGCCTGGCGGATGTGGTGGTGTGCGACGGCTTTATCGGCAACGTGGCGCTGAAGGTGAGCGAAGGCTTGGTAGAGATGCTGCAGAGCATGCTGCGCGAATCACTTGAGGCAACGGTCACCCGCAAGCTGGGTTATGTGCTCTCCAAGGAAGCCTATCGTGACTTCCGCAAGCGCGTCGATTATGCCGAATACGGTGGGGCGCCGCTGCTGGGCGTGAAAGGCGTGAGCATCATTTGCCATGGCCGCTCCAACGCCAATGCCATTAAAAACGCAATCCGGGTGGCCGCGGAATTTGCGCATAGCCGGATTAATGAGAAAATAGAAGCGGAACTGGATCACACCGCAGCAAGCAAAGTCGCAGTGCAATGAAACGGGCATTAAGCCTCGCGTTTGGCCTTCTGGCAACCATCGTCGCTGCCTACGGCCAAAGACTTGACCCGATCCAGTGGACTCTCACTTCGGACTTCACCAAAGCCCCCGCTGGCTCTACTGTTCCACTTCATCTCAAGGCCACTTTCCAAGAAGGCTGGCATCTTTATTCACTAACAACGCCGAAGGGCGGGCCGATCCCTACCACCGCTGAGCTAGCCGAGAATCCAGCGGTGAAGGGTTCGAAACTTTATCAGCCACCACCGAATCGCCAGCTCGACAAGAATTTCAATCTCGACACGGAGACCTTCGAGAAGGAAATTGACTTACCGTTGATGGCGGATCTCGCGCCGGATGCCAAAGGCACCGTGGAACTTGTCGCGAACGTGCGATATCAGGCGTGTAACGACCGGCAATGTCTGCCGCCACGGAAGAAGGCGGCGTCGTTCACCGTGGTGGTGGATCCGTCGGCTGCAGCGCCGGCAGCCGTTGCGATCCCTGCCGGATACACCGAAATCAAACCAGGCGCTGTGGCCGTAAAGGTGATCACAGCGTCTTCAAGTCCCGCGGAAGCGCCGGCTCCAGCGGCCGCGAGCGGACTACCAACGTTTTTGCTCACGGCTTTCGGACTCGGGTTAGCAGCAATCTTTACGCCGTGCGTGTTCCCGATGATCCCGATCACCGTGTCGTTTTTTCTGAATCAACGCGGCGGGATTCTGCAAGCCTTGGTGTTCTCGCTGGGCATCGTGGTCTTGTTCTGCGCACTGGGCCTGGGAGTGACCGCTGCCGTCGGACCATTTGGCGTGAATCAATTGGGCGCAAATCCCTGGGTGAACGGATTCATCACACTGGTCTTCGGCGCATTCGCACTGAGCTTACTGGGAGCCTTCGAGATCACACTGCCATCGAGAATGCTCACCAAATTGGATTCCGCCTCGCGGCGCGGCGGTTACCTCGGCACCCTGTTGATGGGCCTGACCTTCGCGTTGACATCATTTGCCTGTATCGGACCCTTCATGGGAAGCCTGCTGGTGGCCTCCGTGCAATCGAAGGGATTACAGCCGGTGCTGGGCATGGTGAGCTTCGCGGGTGGCTTGGCGTCGCCGTTCTTTTTCCTGGCCGCTTTCCCTGGGTATCTCAAGAAACTACCGAAGAGCGGCGGTTGGCTGGCTCGCGTCAAGGTCGTCATGGGATTCGTGCTACTGGCGGCAATGCTCAAGTACGCGTCGAACATCGATCAGGTTTTGCAGCTCGGCTGGCTCACTCGTGAACGTTTCCTAGCCGGCTGGTTTGTGCTGTTCACGCTTGCAGGACTCTATTTGCTGGGCCTGCTGAAGCTGGAAGGAAATGAAGACGGCGATCACCTAGGCATTGGGCGCCTGCTAGTCGCAAGTGTTCTGTTGATCTTTGCGTTCAGCCTGCTGCCGGGAATGTTTGGCGCTCCGCTAGGTGAGTTGGACGCGTATGTTCCGGCAGCAACTGGTGGGATTCTTAATAACCGAACATCCGCGCAACAGGTCTGGATGAAGAACCAGTACAAAGAGGCGTTGGATCAAGCCCGTTCCGAAAACAAGCTCGTTCTGGTGACCTTCACGGGCTACGCCTGCACCAACTGCCATTGGATGAAGGCCAATATGTTTCCGCGGCCGGAGATCGCCGAGGCCGCCAAGAAGCTGGTGTTGGTCGAACTCTACACCGACGGCAGCGATAAAGAGTCGGAAGAAAATCAAAAGCTGCAGGATGCGAAATTTTCGACCGTCGCCATACCCTACTACGCGATTCTCGATCCGGATGGCAAAGTGGTCGCCAGTTTCGCCAAGGGCATGACCAAGGACACGCAGGAATTCTTGGCGTTCCTCACGGCCCGCCCAGCGTAGGTCTTATTCTTCTCCAATTTCGGCCGCTAGCTTGTGTACGAACTCCAGGTCGCCCTCGAGAAAATCGTATTCGGGAAGCTTCTCGCGCCGCACCCATGCAATTTGTGCAAAATCCAGATTGGCAGGTTCGCCGGCGAACTCCGTCACGGCATAAAATTTCAGCCGCGTGAGCTTGCCCGGGACGTAACTGAAGTCGTAACGTTCGATCTCGACGCCAATCTGGGCTTCGATGCCCAACTCTTCGCGAAGCTCCCGCACCAGGGCCGCGCGCGATTCTTCACCGGGCTCCACTTTGCCTCCTGGAAACTCCCATTTCAACCCGTGACGGCCACGTGGCTTACGCTGGCCGATGAGGATGAGGCTGCCTTCGGGTCCGGCGCGCTCGATCACGGCCGCCACTACTTCTACGATCACCTGCTTGTCTAAATGCATTTAGCGATAATTGAAGCACGAATGCATAGCCAACGTCTCCTGGACCATTTTCAGAACCCCCGTAATCCCGGGGAACTGGCGCCTCCATCAGTGGTCGTGGACATCACCAATCCCGCCTGCGGCGACATACTGCGGTTGTCGGCGCGCTTCGAGTACGGACGCGTTGCGGAGGCGCGATTCCTCACCCGCGGTTGTACCGCAGCCATCGCCGCCAGCTCCGCGCTTACTGAGTGGATGACCGGTAAAAACCGTAAAGAGCTCGCTGCGCTTGCTCCGGCGACGATCGAAGAAGAAGTCGGCGGGCTTGAACCTGCGTCGAAACACGCGGCTGTACTCTGCGTCGACGCGGTGCGTCAGTTGCTGGCCACGGCCACAAAATCTGAGTGAGAATAGGACGCAGTGACTCCTTTTGATTTTCGTCCCCGCACTCGCATCTTGTTTGGCGCCGGTGAATTCGCGCGCCTTGGCGAAGTGGCTCGCGAACAGAACGCAACCCGCTGCCTGGTATTGGCGGGCAAGAGTATGGTCGACGCCGGTTACGCGCAGGAGGCCGTGCGCTCCCTCAAGGCCCGGCGCATGGATGTCTTCGCGTTCCACGATTTCTCGCCACATCCCACGGTGGCCATGGTGGAGGCCGCCCGTGACTTCGCGGCGCCCAGCGCTGCGAATCTGGTGGTCGGTCTTGGGGATAGCGATGACCTCGATTTCGCGAAAGCTGTAAACGTCGTGCTGACCAATGGCGGCTCCATCCGCGACTACCGCGGGTACGGGAACGTTCCCAAGCCGCTGCTGCCCATGATTGCGGTTCCCACCACGGCGGGCTCCGGCAGCGAAGCCCAGTGCAGTACAGCCATTACCGATCCAGAGGCCCGCTGCAAAATTATTTGCGGTGACCCGAAAGTCTTTTTTCGAACGGCTGTGCTGGATCCTAACTTGACGCTATCATCATCGCCTCCGGAGATTGCCGCACACGCCTTTGATGCCATCTCAAACGCGATCGAGACGCTATTTTCCACTCGCCGCACGCCCATCTCCGAATGTTTTTCGCGTGAAGCATGGCGGCTGCTGGAAGCTCATTTCGAGCGCATCTTGAGAGCCCCAGAGGATCTGGAAGCCCGTTCCGCGATGCTGCTGGGCGCGCACTTCGCTGGAATCGCAGTCGAATATGCGGCCCTGGGACCCGCTCATGCCTGCGCACAACCATTGGTGGAAAACTACAAAATGCCCCACGGCGCGGCGGTAGCTCTTGTACTTCCTCCCACTCTTGAATGGATGGAGCGGGGAGCAGATCTTGTGCCTCGCCTCCGGGATTTGGTGGCGGCGGCCGAGTTGCCGATGTCGCTGCGCGACGCATCGGTGCCGGAGCAAGTTCTACCTCGCCTAGCCGATGAGGCCGCGGCGCAGTGGTCCGGCCGTTTCGGTTCGCGCCCCTTCGACGCCGAAGCGGCGCTGGAGATCTACCGTGCCGTATTTTGAAGCAGGCGGGGCTGCAGACCGGCAGCGAATCTGCCGATGCATAATATAGACGTGAGCCTCTACGAGCGTTACGAACTCCTGGACCTCAACCGCGACGCCGGCGTCAAGACCTTTGAAGCGCGAGAGATTGCGACGGGGCGGCCGGTCAAGGTCCATCTATTTGTTCACCCGACGGCCCCGCTGCAGGCCGCCTTGCTCAAGGCCATCGACCGCTTGTGCGATGCCGATCGCGAACGCATTATCGAACGCGGTAAACATGAAGGCACTCCTTTCGTTGTAACTGACCGGCTGGTGGATTATGAGGGCCTCAGCGAATGGGTACAAGCGGCCAGCCACCGCAGCAAGTCGGCGGGCATCAAGCCAGCCAAGCCACCGCTGGAAGCGGCCGGGGCTTGGAAGGTCCCTCCGGCGGCGCCTGTCGCGGTTTCCGTGGCCAGTCCCGCCGCACCGGCGCCTCCCGCGCCAGCTCCGGCCGCAGCGCCGCCCAGCGGCCATACAATGCTGAACCAGCAATTCTCAGAATTATTTGCCACGGCCGCGCGGCCCATCGTCGCCGATACTTTGCTGCAAAGCGCGCCGCGTCCGCAGACCGTCGCGGCTCCCGTGAGGCCACCGGCACCGCCGTTGCCTGCGTCGGTACCACCTCCTCCTGCCGCCAAATCCGAGCCGGGCGAATTCACTCGGATGTTTCAAGCGCCTGCGGCTCCCCCAACGGCGCCAGCGCCTCCACGCCAAGCTTCACCGGCGCCTCCGCTTCCCGTGCAGAAGGAACCCGGCGAATTCACGCGGATGTTCCAGTCGCCTGCTGTTCCAGCAGGGGCCGCGAAAACCGGCCCGGGGGATTTTACGAGGGCTTTCGAGACGCCTTCCCCTGCAGGCCCCATGCCGCATAGCCCAGCAGTACAGCAGCCGCTTACGCCGCAAGCGCCTGGCCGATCCGGCCACAATCAGGTGAGTGAGTTCACGCGCACGTTCGGCAAGGGAGAGTTGGAGTTGCCGCCAGTCGCGCAGCCCGCCGCACAGCCGGTCCAGAAAGAGCCCGGCGAATTTACCCGTATGTTTCACGCGCCTGGGGCTTCCGTGCCTTCGCCCGCAGCGCCTTCTCCCGCCGCGCGCCCGGCATCACCTGCCATGGGTACAGCTACGCAGGGATTCGCGACACCCACGGCTCCGCCACCGGCCCCGAAGCCCAATGGCCCAGGCGACTATACACGCCAGTTCTCGGCCCCGGCGCAGCTCACGTTTGGTCAGAGCTCGGCGACGCCTACTGCGCCACTCGCAGCTTCGCCCTCACCACAGGCCTACGCGCCCCCAGCCATGGCGCAGCCTGCCATGCCCAATATGGCCCAGTCTCCGGTTGCGCCTAAGAAATCGAACCTGGTGTTAATTCTTGGCATCGTCGGGATCATAGTCGTGGCCGCACTGATTGTAGTGTTTTTTGCGATGCGCCCCAAATAGGCGCTCAAAGCATTTGCGGCAGCGCCCACAAAGGATCTTCCGGTTCCGGGATTCGCAGTAAACGCTTTGCCCGCGTGATATCGGCGACAAAGCGGCCCACTTCCTGTTCCCTCTCCTCCACCACTTCGATCCGGGAAGTGGACGCGGTCAGGCCCACAATTCGCCGGGCGAGATCCACAAGGTTAGTGCCCTTCCCGCTCCCAACATTCACCGGTCCTTGTATGTAGCGTCCGAAACCGGCTTGCAGCAAGGCGTCGACCAAGGTGTCGATCCAAAGGAAATCCAGAACCTTTTGTCTGCCGAATACGGTGATGGTTTTGTTGTGAGCGGCCGCTGCGGCGAATAACGGGATCACGCGGTCGCGGTCACCGGGTCCGTAAACGTTCGCTAAACGCAGGACCACGGTTTCGAGCCCCTGCTGCGCGGCCAGCCGGCAGTAAACTTCCCCCGCTGCTTTGCTCGCGCCGTAAGCGTTCTTGGCCCGCAAAGGAGCCGTTTCCTGCACCGGAATGCTCTTGGGATCACCATAGATTTCCCGGGAAGACGGGAATACCAGGCGCTTTACTCCAGCGGATGCCGTTGCTTCCAGGACTAGATGCGTGCCCACGACATTGGTGCTAAAAGCATATCCGGAATCGGCGACCGCACCCATCACGTTGGATTGGGCCGCCAGATGAAAGACCACATCGCAGCCACGCACGGCATCCGCCACTGCGGCCGGATCACGAATATCGCCTTTGCGGAAGTCGACGGAGCCGGGGAGCAATCCACGGGAATAGCCCCGGTGGAGGTTGTCGAGGACAACGATTTCGCCGCCGTGAGTGGCTACCAGGCGGTTCACTAGATGGCCACCGATGAATCCGGCGCCACCCGTCACAAGAATCCTCACTGTTTCAGTATATTGCCAGTACATGGAAAGCTCACGTACCAGACAGACGGCCAACGCCCTGAATTCTCCGTAACTTACTGAAATATTTACCAAAACTGCGGCGAGACGCTAGAGTAGTGAATGCACTGTATTTTCTCCTTCTTTCTTACATGATTCACGGCTGTAAAATGGCTTGATTTTAACATTAGCTAGGCTTGACTTCGGACCCTTTTGGGGAGTACACTTCTCCTGGTCTGTAGCTTTTTGGGGTTTTTATTAGAAGGGGACGATTATGATGAAATGTTCACGCTATGCGCTATCAGTGTGTTTGATCGCGCTATGTTTCCTAGTCGCTGTTAGCGCGGGTTTCGCCCAAGTAAACACAGCCGATATTTTAGGTACCGTAACCGACGCTGGTGGCGCGGTTATGCCTAACGTAAAGGTCACTGTAGAGAACCAGGCGACCCGCGATGACCGTACCGTAACGACGAATGCGTCGGGCGACTATATTATCAATCTCCTGCCGGCAGGGCAGTACGTGATTACCGTGGAAGCACCGAGCTTCAAGAGATCCACGGTAAATCTACAGGTTTCCGCTGGCGATCGCGCCCGCGCCGACGTGCAGTTGCAGGTAGGCGAAGTGACGCAGACGGTCGAAGTCGCGGCACAGAGCCCCGCTCTGCAAACCGATAGCGCCACTTTGACGACGCTTGTTGCTGCGCAAGCCGTGCAGGATTTGCCTTTGAATGGCCGCAACTACGTCACGCTGGTGCAAAGCACCGTCGGCGTGATTCCTGGCCCGTCCAATGGAATTTTGAGCGGCACACGCCCTGACGAGCGCCGCCAGACTGCCAGCGCCAGCGCCAACGGCATGAACGAAGTATTTAACAATTCGATGATCGACGGGATGGACAACAACGAGCGTGAGCACTTCACGATTCTGATGCGGCCCTCGGTCGACATGATTTCGGAAGTTAAGGTCGATACCAACAGCTATCCTGCCGAAGTCGGCCGTGCGGGCGGCGCCGTCGTCAACCTGCTCACGAAGTCTGGTAGCAATGAGTTCCATGGCGGTCTTTACGAGTATTTGCGCAATGACAAGCTGAACGCCAACGAGTTCTTCGCGAATTCCGCCGGCGTGCCACGCCCCAAGTACCGCCAGAATCAATACGGTGGCTCCTTGGGTGGTGCCATCCGCAAAGACAAGACATTTTTCTTCGGCGATTACGAAGCATTGAGAATCATTGAAGGCAAACCCACTGGCCTGATCAGTACGCCGACCGCGTTTGAATTGGCGAATCCCGGCAACTTCAGCGATCAGCCCGGCGGCCTTATCATTCCTGCGAGCCAACTCGATCCGGTTGCTCTGAAGTACTG
>CAZDGT010000409.1:0-1934 GCA_964504905.1 uncultured Bordetella sp.
CCTGGTCGAATTCGGCGAGCAGTGCTTGGATCAGGGTCATGTTTTCTCCAGAGCATATTTTCGCCGTAGATTCGCCTAGGTGTCAAGAGTTGATGTTGCCTGTTCCCGAGGTCGATGTGGCGCAGTTTCCCGTGTTCGGTGCCCGCCATTCCATTGGGCAGCGCCTGTGCTACTTGCTGCGCCGCGCCCGAAAGCGGTGCCTTCCGTGGAAAACGCGGATGGTGCAACTCGGCCGGACGCTGGCCTCCTCTTCGGCGCCACAGCGCACGACGACAGCACTGAACGCTTTCGGCTCTAGATCATTAATGGGGGCAGACCGCCGCCCTGACCTGATAAAACATTCTTGGGAGAATACGTTTGATCAGATCAGAAGCGGTACTCGGTCTGCCTGGATACCAGATTACAGGCATTGAGACAGTGTCTGGGATGGTGAAGATTACGGCGCGCTACGGCGGCGAGCAAAGCTGTCCGAAGTGCGGGAGCCAGCGGCTGCGGCGGAAGGACAACCGGTGGCGGCATCCGCGGCATGAGAGCTGGGGGATGCGGCACTGCGTGCTGGAGCTGGAATCGAGCAAGTTCCGGTGTAAGGAGTCCGGCAAAACGTTCTGGGAACGGTTCCCGGGAATTCTACCCCGGAAACGCGCGACCGAGCCGTTTCGGCGGAGCGTTTTCCAGGACCACTATGACGGGATTAACCGCAGTTGCCTGAGCCGGCGGGAAAACATCAGCGGGGCGACGGTGGAGCGCTGGTTTCAGGACTTTCTGCGGCGCGAACTGGCCGAGCGGCGGGACGCGCCCTGTCCACGGGTGTTGGGCATCGATGAGCATTTCTTTTCCAGGAAGTTGGGCTATGCCACCACCTTCTGCGATCTGCGGGCGCACAAGATTTACGATGTCGTGCTGGGACGCAGCGAGGCATCGTTAGAGGCGTACCTGGCCAAGCTGAGCGGCAAGGAACGGGTGCGCGTGGTCTGCATGGATCTGGCGAGCGTGTATCGGGCGCTGGTCCGCAAGCATTTTCCCAATGCCAGGATCGTTGCCGATCGTTTCCATGTGATTCGTCTGGTCAACCTCCACTTCCTGGCCTGCTGGCGCGAGATTGACCCCAGCGGTGCCAAGCACCGCGGTCTGCTGAGCCTGATGCGCCGCCACCGCCATCATCTCAAGCCGGAGCAGAAGCTCAAGCTGAAGGCCTACTTTGAGCAGTTCCCTGTGCTCGGCGAGATTTATCGCTTCAAGCAGCGGCTGTGCTACTTGCTGTTAAAGAAGCACCGCACCCGAAAACAGTGCCTTCCCCTGGCACAACGCTTTCTCAAGGCGCTGGATGATCTGAGTCAGGCCGGCCTGGCGCAGCTGGTGCAACTCGGCCAGACGCTGGCC
The DNA here is from genome assembly GCA_964504905.1 of uncultured Bordetella sp. GTDB lineage: Bacteria > Acidobacteriota > Terriglobia > Bryobacterales > Bryobacteraceae > Palsa-187. The sequence continues at coordinate 1,381 of CAZDGT010000409.1, forward strand.
TCTTGGCAAGTCGAGATCGCCACCATGTGGCGCTTCACTCGAAACAACGGCATCACCGAAGGCTTCCACACCAAAATGGAGGTTCTACAACGGCAAGCTTACGGTTTCCGCAACTTCAACAACTACAGACTTAGGGTTAAGATGATGTGTTCGTGACCGGGTCGGGGCGGAACCTGCCCCCATTAATGGCGTAGAGCCACGCTTTCTAACCAATATGGAGGTGTCACAGCGGCGAGCTTACGGCTTCCGCAACTTCAATAGCTACAACGGAGATGTGTTCTTGGGTGGGTCAGGGCGGAGGCTGCCTCCATTAATGGCGTAGAGCCAGATTGTTGGAGTCGCGGGTCGGAATCGAACCGACGAATAAGGGTTTTGCAGACCCTTGCCTTACCACTTGGCTACCGCGCCGGAGGAAGACTTTTCTTATTTGAAAGTAGCGCGTGGGAGGCTGCCGAGTCAATTTTCCGCGAGCGGGGGTGCTCTGCCGGGATCACCGGCAGCACGATGAACGACGGCCGGTTCCGGTCGTGATACACGGTCTGCGTGGCTTTCCG
>CAZDGT010000410.1:0-3188 GCA_964504905.1 uncultured Bordetella sp.
GAGACTCCGGCACTGTTCGCGGGCGCAAGCTGTGCGGACAGCGGAGCAATGCTCAGAATGGCGATCGCAACAAGGCTTTTAATACTCATAGCAACCCACTATATCAGGGGTTATCCTCAAGCGTTGGCCGTCATCAACCAGTAAGCCAACAAGAGCCAGGCTGCGATGAAGGCGAGTCCACCGAGCGGAGTGACGGCTCCTAACATTCGTACGCCGCTGAGGGCCAGCGCGTAGAGGCTGCCTGAAAACAAGATCACGCCGGCGAGCAACAGTCCGCACACCCACGCGGTTCGAGAGGCAGAGAGCGCACCGATGCGCGGCAGGAAGGAAACAACTAGCAATCCCAGTGCATGAAAGAAGTGGTACATGACCCCGGTCTCGTAGATGCCTTTGGCGTAGGCGTCGAGACGCTCCTGCAGGGCATGCGCGCCGAATGCTCCGATCATGACGGCGAGGGCCAGAAGAATCGCGCCGGTAGAGCTCCAATTCATACTGCTCCAACTTAACACGTGGCTGTCAGGCGGCCACGCTGCGCACCAGTACCCACAGTTTTTCCCAGGTGGGGACGCGAACACGCTGCGCCAGGACGTCGTAGTTCGACGCCACAATGCGGTCCAGAAGGCGCGAGTAGATGCCTATGAGGGCGCGTAGTGATGCCCGGCTGCGCGCATCAATCAAACCAACCAGCGGTGCCGATTCCTCGTAGTAGTCGCGTGCCCTTTGCGCCTCAAATCGCATTAACTGGAGGAATCGCTCGCGGGGCTCGAATGTTTCCGACGATACTTTAAAACGTCCGAAGTCTTCCGCGGGCAAGTACACTCGATCTTTCGCGGCGTCTTCGCGCACGTCGCGCAGAATGTTGGTGAGCTGGAATGCGATGCCGCACCTCTCGGCGAGTCCAAGCGCCTCCTGCGATTCAAATCCGAAAATGTGGATGATTGTCAGCCCCACAACGCTAGCCACGTGGTAGCAATAATCGTAGAGTTCTTCAAAGCTCTGAATGCGGCGTGGTTCCAGGTCGGAACTGACGCCGTCGATCATGTCGAAAAAATACGGATGTGGAATTTTGTAGCGCGTCACGGCGTCGATGAAGGCCGGCCAGACGGCATGATCTGCTTGGCTCCCTGCCAGCGCGGATTCGAGATCCGAACGCCAGCGGGCGATGGCCGCGGGACGGTCCGGTATGCCATCATCGTCGCTCAGATCGTCGCAGTAGCGCATGAAAGCATAGATCGCGCACATTGCTTGGCGCTGCGGTTTGGAGAGCAACAAGAACGAATAGTAGAAATTCTTGGCCTGACTGCGCGCGACGCTTTCGCACCAGGTGTAGGACTCCTGCACCGTCATGCGGCCCGCGAGAATGCCCGCCGCGTGAGCGCGCTGAGCAGCAACCCGACGCGTTCGGCCTTGGAGATGGCCGGCCGCGCACGCAGCACGTCGTAATCCTGGCGTTCGATTTTCTCCAGAATCTTGAGGCCGCCTCGGCTGAACAGTTCCAGATCGATGGCGAGACGCCGGTCCACTTGACCGGCCAGAGGCAGGCCTTTTAGGAAAAGCTCGCGCGCCACGCCCACGGCTTCTTTCATGGCGCGCCGAAAACGATCGTCGAAGCGCCGGGCAAATAAATCCTCTAGCGGATAACCGTTCCGCTCCAGGATATCGAGCGGCAGATAGACGCGGTCCTTCTGGAGATCCACGATCACATCCTGCCAAAAATTAGCGAGCTGGAGCGCCGTGCAAGTGGCGTCGGAGAGCGCCTGCCGCCCGGCGTCCTGATAGCCGCACAGGCCCAATACCAATCGCCCGACAGGATTCGCCGAGTAGCGGCAGTACTCAAAGAGTTCCTCGAAATTTTGATAGCGCGTGACGGTTTGATCCTGCTCGAATGCTTGGATCAGATGATCGAACGGCTCCATCGGCAACTTGTGTTCAGCCACGGTCGGCTGGAGGGCGACAAACACAGGATGGTTCGCGCGTCCAGCAAACATCGCCTGCAGTTCGCCGCGCCACCAGGAAAGCAAGCGCAGACTCTCTTGCGTATCTCCGATTTCGTCGCCCAGATCGTCCGACCAGCGGCAGAACGCATAGACATTGTAGAAATCCTGATGGAGGCGTTTGGGAAGCAGAAAACTAACAACCTGGAAATTTTCGTAGTGATGCGTAGCGAGCCAGCGAGTATAAGCCAGCGCTTCTTCGCGGGGCCAAGCGCGCTGCATTTGCTCCGGATCTTTCAGGAACGCCGTGGGCCCGAGAAACACGATACGCTTCTCGTGCAATCAGGGGATGATCGCGGTTTTCAGGTGGCCGTTGTGGCTCATCAGGTGCTGCATCACTTCCAGCAGATTCGCGAGGGGCTCCACGCCGTTCACCAGATCTTTCGCCGTGATGTAGCCGCGACCCACTACGTCCAGCGCCTTGCGGATCAGCGCCGGCGTGTGATGGAAGCTGGCCTTGCAGGTGATTTCGGAGTAATGGAGGAGATGCGTGTCGAGGTTGACTTCGGTTCCGCTCGCGCAGCCACCAAAGAAATTCACTACACCGCCGCGCCGCAGGAGGCGCGTGGCAAGCTGCCAAAGTTCCGGCAATCCTACGGCTTCAATTACGACATCCGCGCCGCGGCCTTCCGTCATGGCCTTCACCGCCCCCACAACATCGGCGCCGTCGGTGTTCACGATCAGTTCATCGGCGCCCATCCGAGCGGCACGGTCGAGTTGCGGCTGGCGGCGTCCGATCGCGATCACGCGCGCGCCATATACAGCCTTTGCCAAGCGCACAAACATGATTCCGATGGGACCAAGACCAATCACGGCAATGGTGTCGCCGGGCTTGAGATTGCTTTCTTCCAGGCCCCGAAGCACGCACGCCAGTGGCTCGGCCAGAGCCGCGTCCTGATAGCCTACATGGTCTTCGATCAAATGCAGATTTCTGCGGACGATCCGCTCCGGAATGCGGATGTACTCGGCGTAAGCACCATTGTTGAACAGCAGGTCCGTGCAGAGATTTTCCTGCTCGCGGCGGCAGTAGAAACATTCGCCACACGGCGCCGAATTGGCTGCCATCACACGCTGGCCGATACGGAAACCTTCGACCTCGTCTCCCATGGCAACAATGTCGCCCGCCAGTTCATGCCCGAACAGTGCGGGAGGCGTGATCATCCGGGCGTGATATCCGCGGCGAAACACTTTCAC
>CAZDGT010000411.1:0-2441 GCA_964504905.1 uncultured Bordetella sp.
GTTCTCACCCTTCAGCATCATCACGACGCCGAGCACCGTCTCTCCGCGGCCATCCTTGGTGGCCGTACCTTGCCGGAGTTGCGAACCGCGTCGAACCTGACCGATGGATCGAACGTAGATCGGCGTACCTCCTTCAGCCGACACCACGATATTCTCGATATCGGCAATGCTCTCGATCAATCCGACCCCGCGAATCAGTTGCTGCTCACCGGCCGTCTCCAGGTAGCCACCGCCAACATTCTGGTTGTTTCGCGACAGAGCATCGATCACCTGTGTCAGCGTCAACTTAAAGCTCACCAGCTTCGCCGGATCCACCAGCACCTCATATTGCTGCTGCTCGCCGCCATAGCTGTTCACTTCGACGACGCCCGGAACCGTGCGTAGTTGCGGCTTGATGAACCAGTCGAGCAGCGTCCGCAGTTCCATCAGGCTGTAGGCACGGGCCGCTTTGGGATCCACCGTGAGCACGAACTGCACTATCTCCCCAAGCCCCGTGCTCACTGGAGCCATCTCCGGGGAGATGCCGTCAGGTAGTTGCTGGCGGACATCGGCCAAGCGCTCCATCACCAATTGGCGCGCCCAATAAATGTCCACATCGTCATCGAACACTACGGTGACCTGCGACAGGCCGAATTGGGAGATCGAGCGCACTTCCTCCTTGCGGGGAAGGTTGCTCATCGCCACCTCAATGGGAAAGGTGACGTACTGCTCCATCTCCAGTGGCGTAAAGGACGGGGCCTTCGCGTTGATTTGCACTTGATTCGTCGTTACGTCCGGCACCGCATCGATCGGCAGATCGAGTGACGCATAGATACCACCGGCAAGCAGAATCGCCGCAAAGGCGAGAAGGACGAACCGGTATTGTATGCTCCAGCCTAAGATTCGGTCGATCAATGGGAGTGATCCCCCTCATTCTGGCGGCTCAGAAAGACGGACTTGAGCTGATACGCGCCTTTTGCGACCACCATTTCGCCTTCTTTCACGCCCGAGACAATTTCTTTCGTCAACCCCTCGCCCACTGTGGTCACTTCGCGCGCCGCAAAGTGGAGTGCGTCTTGTTTGATAAACACGACCGGCCGGCGATTGATCGTTTGCACGGCCTCCGACGGCACGGTGAAGGCAGCATGAGTACCGAGGGTGGGCAGCTCGACCGTGGCGAACATTTCGAGCCGAAACTTGTTTGCCGGGTTAGGCATCTCAATTCGCACGCCCGCAGTACGGGTTTGTGTATCGAGAATGTCGCGGATGGAAACTACGCGCCCGGTGAACGTTTCTCCGGGATAGGCTTCGAAGCGCACCTTCGTTTGCTGGCCATTCCGTATCCGGCCGAGATCTTTTTCAAAGACCTGCGCTTCCACATAGACACTCGACAAATCCGCCACGGAGAATAGCGGCGTCGTGGAATCGATCACAGCGCCCTGCGCCACGTTGAGCTTCACAATGATGCCGGAGAACGGAGCGCGAATGCTGGCCGTTGCGTTGCCAGGATCCGCGCCGGGCAGCACGCCAAATCGTGACAGTCGCGACGCCAATCCAGCGGTAGCAGCCTCTTGCGCCCGGATCGACTCGGCGATCGCGCGAACCTCGGCCTCGGCGTTTTCCGCGTCCTTTGCGGGCACCGCGCCGATGGAAACCAAGCTGCGGCTTCTGTCGGCCTGCCGCTGCGCATTCGCCTGCTGCACTTTGAGACGCTGAAGTTCCGCCAGTGCGGAAGCATGTTGTGACGCCAATTCGCCGGCCTCAATGTTGTCAAACTGCGCCAGGATCTGGCCGCTTTGAACCCGGTCTCCGAGCTTGGCGTTAACCTGGGTAACCCGGCCACGTGCCAATGGACGCACCTCACTCACTTTGCTATCAATCGGCTGCACGGAGCCGGTCAGCATAACTTCGGCATCGGCTGTGCCTAGGGCGAGCGGCGCAACTTCAATACCGGCGCGGCGCTGAGCTTCAACTGCCAGTTCTACGACATTCGCCTCTTCGATGTAGTTTTCGCGGTGCGGCTCGGCGGCATTGGGGGCTTTGGTCTTCTTCGCGTCAGGCTGCTCTTCGACCGCGGCTTGCTTGCCGCATCCGCCCAGTAGCACGATTGCCATAACAATCATCAAAGTCGGCTTCATCGAATCGTCCCTCCCACAGCTCGTTCCAAGTCGGCAAATGCTCGGGCGGCTTCCGCTTGCGCCTCTACCGTGGAAAGGCGCAAGTCCAGAAGTCGTCTTTGCTCGTTCAGCACGTCTAGCAATCGCAGTTGACCCAGTTGGTAAGCCTGTTGGATGACATCCAGGTTCCGTTGCGCCTGTGGTAACACGGCCACTTCCAGTGAGCTTGCCGTTGTCCGTGCGGAAGACCACCGGCGCCAAGCTGCCTCCACCTCCAGAGGAATGGAGTTCATGAGATATCGCGACCGCTGCCGCGCCCCTAAGATTCGCGCCTGGGCTGCTTCC